>JAGXFG010000051.1 GCA_024637395.1 Burkholderiaceae bacterium
GGCTTGCTCGCGCGCTGCGGTGCCGGTTGCGGCGCCGCTTTTTGTCCGCCCGACTCCTGCTGGTTGCCACGTTCCCCGGATCGGCCGCGTGACTTCGGCGGCTGGTCCGCGGGTTTGGCTGGTTCATCCTTGGGAGCGGCTTTCTCTGGCTCGCTCGCGCGCTGCGGTGCCGGTTGCGGCGCCGCCTTTTGTCCGCCCGATTCCTGCTGGTTGCCACGTTCCCCGGATCGGCCGCGTGACTGCGGCGGACGCTTGGTCGGCGCCGCTTCCTGCGTCGGCGCGACCACTGTGACGGCGGCCGCTGGCGAAGCCGCCGCTGGCTTCAGCTTCTTGCGTGCGCCCTCGTCGAGTGGCCGGCCCGGCGTTGCGCTCAGTTGCTCCCGTTGCGCCGCGAAACCGACGTGTGGCGCAGGAGGCGCGTTGCGGGCGATGACGGGTCGCTCGAACACACGATGCGGCGCTTTCTCGGACTTGGCGGCTGCGCCATGCACGCTTCTCTCGGTCGGAGCCACTGCCGGGACGATCGCCACCGGCGCATTGGCAATCATCTCTCGGGATGCCGCCACCCTCACCTTGGATACAGGCTGCGACTGCACGAACGCGTTCACCGGTACGGCGACGATGGCCCCTTTGACCTTCCGGTTGGCGTATACGACATTGGTCACCTTAGAGTTGTCGTAGTAATTGTTGATGATCGTGTTGTTGACGACGGTGTTGCTGCGGTTGACCTGCTCGAAATAGCCGCGGCTAACATGGTATGACGGTCGATATACTTCGCGCGGCCCAAGGGGGAACCACGCAACCGCACCGACGCTGCCGCTGGTGATCGTGAGCTGGAGGTTGGCGCCGCCCACGAACACGACCAGAGCCGGGGCGTAGTAGGCTCGCTCACGCGCCGGACCCGGAATCCAACCCCAGCTTCCACGGATATTCGCCCAGCGACCGTAGTGGGACACGGCAAAGCCCCAGGGCGCGTCATCCACCCACGTCCAACCCCACGGGTCGATCCACGCCCAATGTCCATCGCGGTAAGGCGCCCAGCCGACGGCTACCCGATTCGGGGTCCAGACGCTGCCGTAGGTCGCATCAACGCGCCAGGTGCCGTTCTCATCGAGGTCCTGATACCCGACCACATCTCGCGATACGTAGCGGGCGGAGACCGAGCTATCGTAGCGGTGGTCGCGATCGCTCGACCAGCGATCGAAATCGTCGCCGCGCGACGCCTCGACATACTGGTACTCGCTCAAGTCGGTCCCCATGAAACGGTAGCCTTGCCGGGAATCGATGACATAGGCCGCGCCTTCGCCGTACACCTCCCCCTCACCATCGCGCACGACGATCGTCGTGGCATCGCCCTCGGCATCGACTTCGATCCGGTATTCGCCCGGTTGCCAGATGGTAAAGGCCAGGTTCGGTGTGTCGACTTCGAATAGCTGGTCGGGCTCGAGACGACGCACCCGGACGTTTAGCGTCCCCTCCGTCAATTGGAGTTGGGTGATTCGGTCATCAAGATTGAGAATGGATAAGGCGGTGTCGTCGTTCATCCGAATCACGGCGCCGCCGATCTGGATTTCAGCCCGTGAACGTTGATCGGCCCAAAGTCGGTCGCCAGTGGTCATCGGGCGATTGATCCTGGCATCTACCCAATCGTTCTCGCCGGCGGGTGAGAAACTGACCGCGCCGCTGATGTAGCCGAGGCGCGCGACGCGCGACGGCGGATCCGCGCTGGCCCAGCCGCTGAAGCTTAAGACCGTGACGCCGACCACGATGGCCGCAGCCTGACGATAGAGGCGTTGCATGTTCATAGCGATTCCTTACGTAGAGAGCGCTCCAGATCGAGCAGCGGGCTCAATGCCGCATCCTTAAGGGCAATGCTACTGCGGGGATCGGCGGAATTCCGTACGCCAGCGCACACAACGCGACGTTATCGATTCTCCCGCTCGTTCTCCCGTGTACGACAGCGCACAGACTCAGCAGGAAATCCGGCTCAACCTGTTTGCTTGCTCACTTGGGGAAGGCAATTGGCCATGGTTCGGATATTCAGTCATTGGGTCCCGGCAACCAGGCTGTTGCGGGTGACATTCGATCTGTTGCTGCTAGGCCTGTCGCTGGCTCTTGCCGTTACCTGGATCGGCCGTGGCGATTTGCGCGGCGTCGCGGCCGCGCTGCCCTATGTGTTGCCATTTGGCGTCGCGATGATGACGGTAAATTTCTTGCTCGGCGTCTATGGGCGCGCGCCCGATCGTTCAGTGGCCCGGACCTGGGCAACCGTCATCCTGGGAGCGGCGCTGCTGGCGCCGATCGCCTATGGCATGTCCGGCCTCGCTCCGCGTCCGGCGGCCTGGCGCGAGGAACTGGAAATGGCGGTGTTGCTCACCCTCGCCGTCATGGTAGCGATACGACGCCATGTCGTATCGCGCGCCGGCCCGCTGCGACCGCGCCGCGCGATCGTACTGGGCACCGGCGCGGCGGCGGCGGCGGTCGCACAATCCCTGATTCGCTCGGGATCCGACCTGCGGATCATGGGCTTCTACCCCGTGCCTTCGGACGAGGCGGTACACGTTGTGCGCGATCGGATTCTCGCCGATAGCACCTCCCTTGCGGAGACGTCACGCATGCTGAAGGCCGACGAGATCATCGTGGCCGTGCGTGAGCAGCGCTCCGGTGGCGTGCCGCTCCGTGATCTGCTCGACTGCAAGTCGGCGGGCGTGCGGGTGCTGAACCTCTCGAGCCACTTCGAGCGCACGCTTGGCCAGGTCCGCCTCGATTTCCTGCGCGCCAGCTGGCTGATCTTCGGCGATGGCTTCCGGCAGGGGTTAATGCGCACGGTGGTCAAGCGCCTATTCGATGTGATCGCCGCGACGCTGCTGCTGGCGATGCTCTGGCCGCTGATGTTGGCGAGCGCAGTCCTGATCCCCCTCGATAGCGGCTTCCCGATACTCTACCGCCAGATGCGAGTGGGACAGGGCGGACACCTGTTCCGGTTGTTCAAGTTCCGCAGCATGGGCAGCGACGCCGAGCATGACGGCACCCCGCGCTGGGCCGCCCGCAACGACCAGCGCATCACTCGCGTCGGTCGCTACCTGCGCAGGTTGCGCATCGATGAGTTGCCGCAACTCTTCAACGTGCTAAAGGGCGACATGAGCCTGGTCGGACCGCGGCCCGAACGGCCCTACTTCGTCGCCCGCCTGGCGCGCACGATCCCCTTCTACGCGGCTCGCCACAGCGTCAAACCGGGTGTCACCGGCTGGGCCCAGGTGCGTTACAGCTACGGCGACTCGGTCGAAGATGCGGCGCAGAAACTTCAGTACGACCTCTACTACGTCAAGAACAACACCCTGTTCCTCGATGCCGTCATCCTGCTCGAAACCGTTGGCGTTGTGCTCACAGGAGCCGGGGCGCGATGAAGGCATTGCACCTGCGTCGCTGGCTGGCTTTGGGCCTGCTCGGCCTTGCCAGCTGCAGCAGCCTGCCGGTTATCGTCCCCGATCTGGCCCGGCGAGCCAGCCCTCCGGTGCAACTCGAAGGGGCGCACGGTCCTCTGTCTGCGGCCAAAAGCAAGGCAATCCTCGAGCACCTGGAGAAACGCGGCCAGGACATCAGCCTCCTCGACCGTCACCTCGCGCTCGAGGAGGCCATCGTTGGCAGCCCGCTGACAACCGGCAACCAGGTGCGCTTGCTTCAGGACGGCCCGGCCACCTATCGACAGATGCTGGCGGCCATCCTGGCGGCGAAAGACCACATCAACTTGGAGACCTATATCCTGGACGACGACAGTGTCGGCCAACAATTTGCGCAGGCACTGATCGACAAGCAGCAGCAAGGCGTGCAGGTCAATCTCATCCGCGATAGCGTGGGCACCATCCGCACCCCGGCGGCGTTCTTCCAGCGGCTGACCGACAGCGGCATCGCGGTGCTCGAATTCAACCCCGTCAACCCCCTGGTGGCGCGCGAGCAATGGCGGCTGAACCAGCGCGACCATCGCAAGCTGCTGATCGTCGACGGGCGCACGGCGTTTCTGGGCGGCATCAACATCAGCAGCGTGTACTCCGGCAGCTCGCTCGCGCGCAGGTCGCCAGACCGACCCGGTGTCAACCTGGCGTGGCGCGACACCGACCTGGAATTGCGCGGGCCAGTGGTGGCCGAGCTCCAGAAGCTGTTCCTTGCGACCTGGGAAAACCAGAAGGGCCCGCCGTTGCAGGCCAGGAACTACTTCCCGCACCTGGAAAACAGCGGCCGGGAGGTGGTGCGCGCAATCGGCAGTTCGCCCGAGGAACCCTACAGCCTGATCTATGCGACGCTGCTCTCGGCCATAGGCAACGCCGAGACCAGCGTGTACCTGACCAACGCCTATTTCGTTCCCGACCCGCAGTTGCTCGCCGCGCTTGAAGCGGCCGCCCGACGCGGCGTCGACGTGACCCTGATTCTGCCCAGCCAGACCGACTCCTGGCTGGTGTTCCATGCCGGGCGCGGCTCCTACGAGGAGCTGCTGCGCGCAGGGGTGAAGATCTACGAGCGACGCGGGGTGATCCTGCATTCCAAGACGGCGCTGATCGACGGCGTTTGGGCCACGGTTGGCTCGACCAACCTCGACTGGCGCAGCTTCCTGCACAACCGCGAATTGAACGCCGTCGTACTGGGTCCGGAGTTTGGGAAACAGATGCAGGCGATGTTCGAGAAGGACCTGGCCGCTTCCGACGCGGTCACGCTGGAGCAGTGGGAGCGTCGCGGGCTCGACCTGCGCCTCCAGGAGTTGTTCGCCCGGGCGTGGGAGTACTGGCTGTGAGCGCGCAGAAGAGGCTGGCTCTCGAAATGAACTGGAGATTCCAGGAAGGTGCGGATGCCGCACAGATCGCCGACGAGGTGGCCGCAATCTTGCAGGCGATGAATGCCGTACTGACGCCCATCATTGGGCAGCGGGGCGTCGCCGCCATCTACACGCGCGGCCTCCACCTCTCCATTTCGGTCCACCCATGGCTGCAAGCCTGCCAGGAAGGCATCCACGCGCCCATGGATTCGACCGCACTGAAATCGGTCCTCGCGCAGCAGAGCCCTACCGACGCCGCTGTCGGCGGCAAGGCTGTCTTGCAGAGGGTTTTCGACATTCTGGTCAGCCTGATCGGACCCTCGCTAACGGAGCAATTGCTTCGTCCCGCCTGGGAAGAACATTTGAGCGGTCGGACCGCGCAGGACATATCGCCATGACAACGAAGGTAACCATCAATCGCCTGGCCACCGGCGTGCCGGGTCTGGACACGGTGCTAGGAGGCGGATTGCCGGAGTTTTCGTTCAACCTCGTCGCCGGGCCGCCGGGGTCCGGCAA
>JAGXFG010000052.1 GCA_024637395.1 Burkholderiaceae bacterium
CCTTCGCCCCTGACTTGCGCATCAAACTTTCATACTGGTGAGACATCATGTAGGCCTGCACCTGGGACATGAAATCCATCGTTACCACCACGATGATCAGCAACGACGTGCCGCCGAAGTAGAACGGGACATTCCACTGCAGGCGCATGAATTCGGGGAGCAGGCACACCGCGGTGATATAGATCGCGCCCGAAAGTGTGAGCCGCATCAGGATCTTGTCGATATAGCGCGCGGTCTGCTCGCCCGGCCGGATTCCCGGCACGAACGCACCGCTTTTCTTGAGGTTCTCGGCGGTTTCCCGGCTGTTGAACACGAGAGCCGTATAGAAAAAGCAAAAGAAGATGATCGCTGCGGCGTACATCAGGACATAAACCGGCTGCCCCGGCGAGAGCGTGGCCGCCATGTCCTTGAGTGCATTCACCACCGGCGAGGTCGAATCTCCCGCGGTAAACCACTGCGCCAGAGTCGCAGGAAACAGAATGATCGACGAGGCGAAGATCGGCGGGATCACCCCGGACATGTTGAGCTTGAGCGGGAGATGCGACGTCTGTCCGCCATAAACCCGGTTGCCGACCTGGCGCTTGGCATAATTGACCGTGATCTTGCGCTGACCGCGTTCGACGAACACCACGAACCCGGTCACCAGGACCACCAGCGCGACGATGATCAGCGCCGCGAAGGCGTGCATCGATCCGGTGCGGACCAGCTCGCCCATGCCGCCGATCGCGCTTGGCAAACCGGCGACGATGCCGGCAAAAATTATGATCGAGATGCCGTTGCCCAGCCCGCGCTCGGTGATCTGCTCACCCAGCCACATCAGGAACATCGTCCCGGTGACCAGCGAGACCACGGCGGTGAAGCGGAACACGACGCCGGGTTCGATCACCAGCCCCTGTTGCGACTCGAGCGCCACCGCGATGCCCAGCGCCTGGAACAGCGCCAGCGCGAGCGTGAACCAGCGCGTGTACTTGGTGATGGTGCGTCGTCCCGACTCGCCTTCCTTCTTGATCGCCTCGAGCTGCGGCACCACCACGGTGAGCAGCTGCATGATGATCGACGCCGAGATGTAGGGCATGATTCCCAGCGCGAACACCGTGAACCGCGACAGCGCACCACCCGAGAACATGTTGAACATGCCCAGGATGCCGCCTTGCTGGCTGCGAAAGAGCGACGCAAGCTGGTCCGGATCGATGCCCGGGACCGGAATATGCGCGCCGACCCGGTAGACGACCAGGGCCATCAACAGGAAAAGCAGGCGCTGCTTGAGGTCGCCAGACTTGCCTGCCTTCATCAACGCTGACTGGTTAGTCGCCACTTGGTTCGGTTCTCGGTTCTTTGGTCCGTGCCGTAGTCAATAGCCGCTGCAATTACTCGACGCTGCCGCCGGCCGCTTCGATTGCGGCGCGCGCGCCCTTGGTCACGCCAATGCCCTTGAGCGCCAGCTTGCGGGTGATCGCTCCCGAGAGCATCACCTTGGCGCTGGTTGCCAAATGCGGGACCACGCCAGCCTGCTTGAGAGCCAGCAGGTCGACTTCGGCGACGGTCAGCTTTTCCAGGTCGGACAACCGCACTTCGGCGGCGAATTCCGAGGCCATCGAGTGGAAGCCACGCTTGGGCAGGCGGCGCTGCAGCGGCATCTGGCCGCCTTCGAAGCCGACCTTGTGGAACCCGCCGGCGCGCGATTTCTGTCCCTTGTGGCCCCGTCCGGCAGTCTTGCCCAGACCCGACCCGATCCCGCGGCCAACCCTGCGGCGGGGCTTCTTGCTGCCCTCAGCGGGCTTGATTTCATTCAGACGCATAGATCCTCCTCGTGCCTCAGATCACTTTCACCAGGTACGAGACCTTGTTGATCATGCCGCGAACCGCGGGCGTGTCCTCGAGTTCACGAGTCTGTCTGATCGACTTCAGCCCCAGGCCGAGCACGGTCGCGCGATGATCGCCACGCGTGCCGATCGGGCTCTTCACCAGCGTCACTTTCAAAGTCTTCTTGCTCATCTCTCTCTCCGCGTCCGCTCGGTCCCCGAGCCGCTTCCTGACAACAGGGCAGCGACTTAGCTGAGGATCTCCTCGATCGTCTTGCCACGCTTGGCAGCAATTTCGGCCGGGGTGCTCATCTTCTTAAACGCATTCAAGGTCGCACGGACCATGTTGTAGGCGTTGCTCGAACCGTGGCTCTTGGCGACGACGTTGGTGACACCCATCACGTCGAAGACCGCGCGCATCGGGCCGCCAGCGATCACGCCGGTGCCGTCCGGAGCAGGGGCGAGGAACACATTGGCCGCGCCGTGCCGCCCAGTCAGTACGTGCTGGATCGTGCCCTCGCGCAGGCTGACCTTGACCATCTTGCGGCGGGCCTCATCCATTGCCTTCTGCACGGCAACCGGCACCTCGCGGGCCTTGCCCTTGCCCATCCCGACCCGACCGTCGCCGTCACCCACTACCGCGAGCGCCGCGAAGCCGAGAATCCGGCCACCCTTGACCACCTTGGTGACCCGATTGATGGTGATCATCTTCTCGCGCAGACCATCGTCGCGCTCTTCGCCACCACCACGTGGGCCCCTTGCTTGCATCTTTGCCATTATCGATTCCTGTCCAGTGCCGGGGTCAGAACTTCAGACCGGCTTCGCGGGCCGCATCGGCCAGCGCGCGAACGCGCCCGTGATAACGATATCCACCGCGGTCGAAGGCAACGCTGTCGATGCCTGCCTGCAGCGCCTTCTCGGCAATCCGCTTCCCGATCAGCTTGGCCGCGTTGGCGTTGCCGCCCTTGCCGGTCGCACCAGCCAGTTCGGCGCGCACGTCCGCTTCCAGCGTCGAAGCCGCTACCAGCACCTTCGAGCCGTCCGAAGCGGTGATGTTCGCGTAAATATGCTGGCTGCTGCGAAACACTGTCAGGCGGTTGACGCCCAACTCGCGGATCTTCAGCCGCGTTTGTCGTGCGCGTCGCAGGCGGGCTTGATTCTTGTCCATCGTCTATCGTCCTATCGGTACGGTCGAGCGTTACTTCTTCTTGGTTTCCTTACGCACGACGACTTCGCCGACGTAACGGATACCCTTGCCCTTGTACGGTTCCGGCGGCCGGTAAGCACGCACTTCGGCGGCCACCTGTCCAACCCGCTGCTTGTCGGCGCCCTTGATCACGATCTCGGTCTGCGTCGGCGTTGATACCTGCACCCCGTCGGGCATTGCATGCACCACCGGATGCGAAAAGCCCAGCGCCAGGTTCAGGTTGGTGCCTTGCGCCTGGGCACGGTAACCCACGCCAACCAGGCTGAGCCGCTTCTCGAAACCCTTCCCAACGCCCTCGACCATATTGGCAATCAGGGCCCGAAACGTTCCGCTCATGGCATTGGCCTCGCGCGACTCGTCGGTTGCCGACACCCGCAACTCGGTGCCTTCGCTCGCGACACTGATCAGCGAGTTGAGCTTGCGCGACAACGCTCCCTGGGGACCCTTGGCGCTGATGACGCCTTCCCCAACCTCGACCGTCACCCCGGAGGGCACGGTGATCGGCATATTGGCAATACGTGACATCGCTTTCTCCTCAGGCCACGTAGCCGATGACTTCGCCGCCAACGCCCGTCGCACGAGCCTTGCGGTCAGTCATCACGCCACGGGAGGTGGTCACGATCGCCACGCCCAGTCCGTTGAGCACCTTGGGCAGTTCGTGCTGGTTGCGATAAACCCGCAACCCTGGGCGCGATACCCGCTCGATGCGCTCGATGACCGGACGGCCCGCGTAGTAACGCAGCTGCACCTTCAGTTCGCTCTTGGCGCCATCGGCGCTGACCGCGTAACTGTCGATGTAGCCCTCGTCCTGCAGGACCTGGGCAATCGCCACCTTCAGCTTCGAAGAGGGCATTGAGACACTTTGTTTTTCCACGCGCTGCGCGTTGCGGATGCGCGTGAACATGTCGGCGACTGGATCGCTCATGCTCATGGTTGATTCCTCGCTACCAGCTCGCCTTGACCAGGCCTGGGACTTCGCCACGAAGTGCAATCTCGCGCAACTTGATTCGCGCCAGACCGAACTTGCGGTAGGTACCGCGCGGGCGGCCGGTGATGGCACACCGGTTGCGCTGTCGCGTCGGGCTCGCATCGCGCGGCAACTGCTGGAGTTGCAGCCGCGCTTGATAACGCTCTTCTTCGGACTTGGATTGGTCCTGTATCACGGCCTGAAGCGCTGCGCGCTTGGGCGCGTACTTCTTGACCATTCTCTCGCGCTTGAGTTCGCGATTGATCATTGCGAGTTTCGCCACCTGTCACCTCAATTACGGAAGGGGAAACGGAACGCTGCCAGCAGCGCCTTGGCTTCCTCGTCGGTTTTAGCCGTCGTGGTGATGCTGATATTCAAGCCCCGCAACACGTCGACCTTGTCGTACTCGATCTCGGGGAAAATGATCTGTTCCTTCACCCCGAGGTTGTAGTTGCCGCGCCCGTCGAACGCCTTCGCGGACACGCCGCGGAAGTCACGCACCCGCGGGAGGGCAACCGTCACCAGGCGATCGAGAAATTCGTACATCCGCACGCCGCGCAGAGTGACCATGCACCCGATCGCGTAGCCTTCGCGAATCTTGAATCCCGCGATCGGCCGGCGCGCCTTGGTGATCACCACTTTTTGTCCGGCGATCTTGGTCAGGTCGCCAGCTGCGAACTCCAGCACCTTCTTGTCCGCAACCGCCTCGCCCACGCCCATGTTGAGCGTGATCTTGCTGATCCGCGGAACCTGCATCACCGACTTGTAGCCGAATTTGGCCATCAGGTCGGGGGTGACCTTTTCGCGATACTGTTCTAGAAAACGAGCCATCTTGTTCCTCTCCGGCCCAGTGGCATTCACCGGGCTGCCAGGCACCTAGTTGATGCGTTCAGGCCTTGACCGTTTCGCCGTTCGACTTGAAGAAGCGAGCCTTCTTGCCGTCCTCCAGGACCCTGATTCCGACCCGATCGCCCTTGCCAGTGACCGGGTTGAACAGCATCACGTTGGACTGGTCGATCGGCATCGTCTTGTCGACGATTCCGCCAGCTTCGCCCTTCATCGGGTTGGGCCGCTGGTGCTTCTTGACCAGATTGACGCCCTCGACGACCAGGTGTTCGGCGTCGACACGGCGCAACACCGTCCCGCGCTTGCCCTTGTCGCGACCAGCGATAACGACCACTTCATCACCCTTGCGGATCTTTTCCATCCCCGCCTCCTCAGAGCACTTCCGGGGCCAGCGAAACGATCTTCATGAACCGCTCGGTACGCAGTTCACGGGTAACCGGTCCAAAGATCCGGGTTCCGATCGGCTCCAGCTTGGCATTCAGAAGAACTGCCGCATTGCCATCAAACTTCACCAGCGAGCCATCGGGGCGACGTACGCCCTTGGCCGTGCGGACCACCACGGCGCTGTAGATCTCGCCCTTCTTCACGCGACCACGGGGCTGAGCTTCCTTGACGGTCACCTTGATGACATCGCCAATGCCGGCGTAACGCCGCTTGGATCCGCCCAGCACCTTGATACACATGACAGAACGCGCGCCGGTGTTGTCGGCGACGCTCAACGTCGACTGCATCTGAATCATGTTTGTCCTATCCCAACTTTTCCCGCACCGCGCTCCGGATCACTCCAATGCGCTAACGGTCAGTCTTGGTCCCGTAGTTCGGGGGGAATTCGGGCTGCCTGGCGACGGACACTACTACCGCCATCACCTGACAACACGAAGCCGTATAGTATAGCCCGGCTATTTCAATTGTGCAAGCAAGTCGCGAATTACGCGGCAGCCCGCACGACCTTGGTCACCACCCACGATTTCGTCTTCGAAAGCGGGCGGCACTCCTGTATTTCGACCGTATCGCCCTCGTTGTAGGCGGCCTCGGCGTGGGCGTGGTATTTCTTCGAGCGCACGAGATACTTGCCGTAGAGGTCGTGCTTGACAGTACGCTCGACCAGCACCGTCACGGTCTTGTCCATCTTGTTGCTGACCACGCGCCCGGTCAGCGTGCGCTGGTTCCGGGGAGTCTCGTTAGCAGGTGCGTTCATTGGGCGATCGCCTTCTCTCTAAGCACGGTCCGCACCCGCGCGATTTCGCGCTGGGTCTTGCGAAGCTGGCTGGTATTCGACAACTGCTGGGTGGCGACCTGCATGCGCAGCGAAAAATGCGCCCGCAACAGATCGGTCAGCTCCTTGTTGAGCGCCGCTTCATCCTTGGCGCGCAGTTCCTTGGCATTCATCTTTATTGGACCTCGTGTCGGGTACGGATCACGCGCCAACCATGCGCGTCACGAATGCAGTCTGCATCGGCAGCTTTGCGGCCGCCAGTGCAAACGCCTCGCGCGCCAGGTCCTCGGTCACGCCATCCATTTCATAGAGCACCTTGCCGGGCTGAATCTCGGCAACGTAGTACTCCGGGTTGCCCTTGCCGTTGCCCATGCGAACTTCGGCCGGCTTCTTGGAAATCGGCTTGTCCGGGAAAATCCGGATCCAGACGCGACCACCCCGTTTGATGTGGCGGGTCATCGCGCGCCGGGCAGCCTCGATCTGGCGCGCCGTCAGGCGACCGCGTCCAATGGCCTTGAGCCCAAAATCACCGAAAGCCACGGAGGCGCCGCGGGTAGCGTTGCCCTTGTTGCGGCCCTTCTGTTCCTTACGATACTTCCGACGAGCGGGTTGCAGCATCGCTCACTCCTTCAGGTCTCTGAATCCGGTTTGGCGGGTTCGACGCTCTTGGCGGGTTCGACGCTCTTGGGGGCGTCGACGCTCTTGGGGGCATCCTGGGGCTTGGGGGCATCTTCGGCTTTACGCACGCGCCGCACAGCAGCCTTCGGCGCCTCCGCAGCTCGCTCGGCTCCGGGAGCACCCTCGCCTTCTGCCCTGGTACGGGGACCACCGCGTCCGGCACCCGGACGGGTCGCGCGCCGCGCACGCCGGTCGTCCCGATCAGCAGGCACCGCTTCCTTCTCGGCCGCATGCGGCGCCTCGCCGCGTGCCAGCATGTCGCCCTTGTAGACCCAGACCTTCACCCCGATGATGCCGTAGGTGGTCAGCGCCTCGGAGGTGCCGTAGTCGACGTCCGCGCGCAGGGTTTGTAGTGGCACCCGGCCCTCGCGGTACCACTCGCGCCGTGCGATTTCGTTGCCGTTGAGCCGACCGGAACTCATGATCTTGATGCCCTGCGCCCCGAGGCGCATCGCGTTCTGCATCGCGCGCTTCATCGCGCGCCGGAACATGATCCGTTTCTCGAGCTGCTGGGTGATCGAATCGGCGATCAATTGGGCGTCGATCTCGGGCTTGCGGATTTCCTCGATGTTGACGTGCACCGGCACGCCCATCAGGCGCTGCAGATCGCGCTTGAGTGCCTCGATATCCTCGCCCTTCTTGCCGATCACCACGCCGGGGCGTGACGAAAAGATGGTTATCCGCGCGTTCTTCGCCGGCCGCTCGATCAGCACCCGGCCCACCGAGGCCGCCTTGAGCTTGCGGCGCAGGTACTCGCGAACCCGGATGTCGCTGTTGAGCAGGGTCGCGAACTGACCGCTATCGGCAAACCAGCGTGAGGACCAATTGCGACTTACTGGAAGCCGGAAACCGATCGGATGTACTTTTTGTCCCATAGTGTTCCTTCAGCCTCGCGCTCAGTTGCCGACTGTCACGTATATGTGACAGGTCTGCTTCTCGATCTGCGCGCCGCGCCCCTTGGCACGCGCCCGGAAACGCCGCAGCGACGCTCCTTCTTCGACGTGAATCGTCTTCACGCGCAATTCATCGACATCGGCGCCGTCGTTGTGCTCGGCGTTGGCGATCGCCGACTCGAGCACTTTCTTGACGATCTGCGCTGCCTTCTTGGGAGAAAACGTGAGGATGTTCAACGCATGCTCGACCGGCTTTCCGCGCACCATGTTGGCGACGAGCCTGCCCTTCTGAGCCGAAATCCGGACGCCTCGCAGGATTGCCTGAGTTTCCATGTCCTGGGCCCCTTACTTGCGAACCGCGGCTTTCTTGCCCGCAGCATGGCCCTTGAACGTCCGGGTCATGGCGAACTCGCCGAGTTTGTGGCCGACCATGTTCTCGTTGACGAACACCGGCACATGCTGCTTGCCGTTGTGGACAGCGATGGTCAGACCGACGAACTCCGGCAGTACCGTGGAGCGTCGCGACCAGGTCTTGATCGGTCGCTTGTCGCGGCTAGCGACGGCGGCGTCGACTTTCTTCAACAGATGGGCGTCGACGAACGGCCCTTTCTTGACTGAGCGTGCCATGGCTTACCCGTTAGGACTTGTTCCGACGCTGAACAATCATGCCGTCGGTTCGTTTGCTGCTGCGGGTCTTGTACCCTTTGGTCGGTTGACCCCACGGTGACACCGGATGACGGTTGCCACGCGTGCGGCCACCGTGCGGATGGTCGACCGGGTTCATCACCTCGCCGCGGACGGTCGGGCGGATGCCGCGCCAACGCGTCGCTCCGGCCTTGCCGATCTGGCGCAGGCTGTGCTCCTCGTTGCCGACTTCGCCGATCGTCGCCCGGCAATCGACGTGGATGCGCCGGATTTCACCTGAACGCAGCCGCACCTGGGCGTAGATCCCCTCGCGGGCCAGCAGTCGTGCCGAGCCACCGGCGGTGCGCACCATTTGGGCGCCCTTGCCGGGGAACATCTCGATCGCGTGGATCGTCGAGCCCACCGGTATGTTGCGGATCGGCAAGGTATTGCCGGGCCGGATCGCTGCCTCGGCTCCGCTCATCAGGGCGGTGCCGACTTCGACGCCGCGGGGCGCCAGGATGTAGCGGCGCTCGCCATCGGCGTAGAGCAGCAGTGCCAGATGGGCGCTGCGGTTGGGATCGTATTCGATCCGCTCGACCTTCGCGGGAATCCCGTCCTTGTCGCGCTTGAAATCGACCAGGCGGATGTGGGCCTTATGGCCGCCACCGCGGTGACGAACAGTGATGTGACCGTTGTTGTTGCGACCCGAACTGCGCTTCTTGCTCTCGGTCAGGGCGTCGACCGGGCGTCCCTTGTGAAGGCCCGGAGTGACGACCCGGACCATCGCACGGCGCCCCGGCGAGGTCGGTTTGAGCTTGATTACCGCCATTACGGGGCCTCCCCGAAGTTGAGCTCCTGGCCCTCGGCCAGCGAGACATAGGCCTTGCGCACGTTGTCACGGCGCCCGGAGAAGCGACCGAAGCGCTTCGTCTTGCCCTTCTGGTTGAGAATCTGCACCGAATCTACCTGCACCTTGAAGAGCAGTTCGACGGCCGCCTTGATTTCCGGCCGGGTGGCATCCTGCAACACGCGAAATGCAATCTGGTTGTTCTTGTCCGCAAGCATGGTCGCCTTCTCGGACACGATCGGCGCGAGCAGCACCTTCATCAGACGGTCCTGGTTCATGCCAGCATCTCCTGAAATTGGGCCAGCGCAGCGCGGGTGATCAGGACCTTGTCGTAGCGCACCAGCGACACCGGATCGGCGTGCCGGGGCTCGACGATCAACACGTTGCGCAGGTTGCGCGAGGCGAGGATCAGATTCTCATCGAAGGAATCCGTGATCAGCAGCACCGAGCCGTCACCCATCGCCTTCAACTTGGCGGCGAGCAGCTTGGTCTTGGGGGCATCGACCGAAAACCCGTCGATCACTGCCACCCGGCCCTCGCGAGCGAGTTGCGAGAGGATCGAGCACATGCCGGCCCGATACATCTTGCGGTTGACCTTGTGCGAAAAATTCTCGTCTGGCGTACTCGGGAAGATCCGGCCGCCCCCGCGCCACAGCGGGCTCGAGGTCATGCCCGCGCGGGCCCGACCGGTGCCTTTTTGCTTGAACGGCTTTTTGGTCGAGTGGTGCACTTCACCGCGGTCCTTCTGCTTGCGGTTCGCGCTCCGAGCGTTCGCCTGATAGGCGATCACGACCTGGTGAATCAGCGGTTCATTGAATTCGCGCGCAAAGACCGTATCGAACGCATCGACTCGCGATGCGGCCTGGCCCTGCGCGTCAAGAAGCTTCAGTTCCATCGTCGCCCCTCTCAGTTCGCGCCGCCGGGCTTGCCGGCTGATGCCCGCACCGCAGGCGTTACGACCACGTCACCGTTTCTATGACCCGGCACTGCACCACGCACCAGCAGCAATTGCCGCTCGGCGTCGATGCGCGCGATCACCAGATTCTGGACTGTGCACTGCACGGCGCCGAGGTGGCCAGGCATGCGCTTGCCGGGAAATACGCGTCCCGGATCCTGCGCCATGCCGGTCGAACCGGGCGTGTTGTGCGAACGCGAGTTGCCGTGCGATGCCCGGCCGGACGAGAAGTTGTGGCGCTTAATCGCACCAGCAAAACCCTTGCCCAGCGAGGTGCCCACCACGTCGACCAGCTGCCCAACCTCGAAGATCTCGGCGCGCAACACTGCGCCGGGCTGGAGTTCGCTGGTTTGGCTGGGGTCGACCCGGAATTCGCGTAGCACGCTGCCGGCCTCGACCGCTGCTTTGGCGAAATGACCGGCGCTGGGCTTGTTGACGCGGGAAGCACGACGGGTCCCGTAGGCCACCTGGACCGCAGCATAGCCGTCGGTTTCGACGGACTTGATCTGGGTGACGCGATTATTCGACACATCGAGCACTGTCACAGGAACGGATGCACCGTCGTCCGTGAAAATGCGCATCATGCCGACCTTGCGTCCCACAAGGCCAAGGCTCATTTGTTTTCTCCCGTCCCGGCTACGATTGGCCAGGTGTATTTAGTTTCGGCGCCGGGCTCGGCCACGAAGGCCGGACGCGTTGCCGGAAAAGCCGTAAATTATAGCACTACATCAACGCCGCAACAAGTATGCGGCGTAACGCGTCACCCGACCTGCTTGACCGAAATCTTGACGTCGACCCCGGCCGGAAGATCCAGCTTGGTCAGGGCGTCAATCGTCTTGTCGGTCGGATCGACGATGTCCATCAGGCGTTGATGAGTGCGGATTTCGAACTGATCGCGCGATGTCTTGTTGACGTGCGGCGAACGCAGCACGTCGAAGCGCTCGATCGACGTAGGCAGGGGCACCGGTCCCCGGACCACAGCGCCGGTGCGCTTGGCGGTGTCGACGATTTCGGCGGCCGACTGGTCGATCAGCTTGTAATCGAACGCCTTTAGCCGAATCCGTATTTTCTGGTTGCTCATCGCATGTTCCTTAAAAGAGCGTGGCGGCCGGGGCCGCGAAATTTTTGCTGCGAGAGAACCTTGGCGACCAACCAGGGTGCGAGCTCCGCACCCCGATCGCCGCCAGTTCTCACTCGATGACTTTAGCCACGACGCCGGCGCCGACTGTGCGCCCGCCCTCGCGGATCGCAAAGCGCAGGCCCTGCTCCATGGCGATCGGCGCCAGCAGCGTCACCACCATCTTCACGTTGTCCCCGGGCATCACCATCTCGGTGCCAGCGGGCAAC
>JAGXFG010000053.1 GCA_024637395.1 Burkholderiaceae bacterium
CCTTCGTCCGCCCTGTCGAAACCAGTGCACCCCCACCTAAACGCACTCATATGCCCTTAGGTGGAGGTGAGGGGAATCGAACCCCTGTCCAAGACGCCTCCAGATTGCCGGAGTTACAACCATGTACCCATTATGGGGGGGGGTGGACGGCATTTCAAGGGCGAGCCGACACCCGGCGCGCTGGGCGCCGGGGTCAGGGGTGCGATGCCGCGCTGTTTATTTCGCCGCAGGGGCGAGAGCGGCAACGACCGTCGTGTCGTCACGGAAGGTCGGGCAACGGCTCGAACAGGCGACCTCGCCGCGGATGTCGTGACCGAGCACCACCCGGACGTCGAAGCCGTGGCCGGGGTTCAAACCGTGCTCGATGGCGGCACCGCCGGGCAGCTTGTGCGAAATTGCAATGGCCGCACCGGCGAAGCCATCGCGGTACTGCACCGTGGTGGTGGCGGTGTCGTACGGGCGGGCATTTTGCAGCCGCATCGGCTGCTTCAGCCCGTGAGCCTGCAGGTAGCCACGAACCCAGGCCGCCATGCCGGAGACGCCATTGCCATTGGCGATCTCGACCCGTGCCCGGGCTGCGACCTTCATCGTCCCCGGCGGCGCCGCGTGAGCGAGCTGGGCCGGTGCCGGGATCGGCGCGGTCCGCACCGGCGGGGAGATTTCGGCGCTTGCGACCACCGCTGGCTGCGGAGCAGGAACGGCTGCCACCGGGGCCGGAATTGGCGCCGTGCGCAGTTGCGGCTCGATGATGGCCAGCCGCACCAGTGGTTCGAACTTCGCGATCGCGGGCGCTTCGACCTTCGCGACCGTGGGCGCTTCGACCTGGGCGATGACTGGAAGCGGGGCGGGGGCGGGCTGTGCCACCGCAACCGGCTCGGGTTGCGAGGGGGCGACGGCGATCAGCTGCGGGGGTGGCGATATGACGGCCACCGGAGCGGGCTGGGTAACCGCCACCATCCGCGTCGGTGCCTCGGGCGGCACGATCGGCGCGTTGCTAACGGTTGGCTCGAAGCGAACGGCCTGGGCCGGCGCGTGTGGCGCGATCACCAGGAGCATCGGCTTCACGTTGGGCGTCGTCTGCATTTCCAGCGCCGGCGCGGCGGCCGGCGTCGGCGCGGGTGGCTCGGCGGCGGCTATCGGTGCAACTGTTATCGGGGCAACGGGCGCCGGAGCGGTCACTATCGGGGCGATGGCCACTTCGGCGACCGGCGCCGGGGTGACCACGGCTGGCGCCGGGGCGACGATGATTTCGGCCACAGGCGCGGGCGTCACCGCTATCTCCGCAACCGGGGCTGGTGGTGGCGCTATCGGAGCGGTGGCGAGCGGTGCGACGACCGTTTGTGCGGCAGGCGCCACTGCTATCGGAGCGGTAACGATCGGCGCGACGACGGCTGGTGTCGGGGGCGTGGGCGCCACTGCGACCGGCGCAACTGCCACGATTGGAGCAACCGGGACAGGGGCTACAGCCACCGGGGCCACGACCGGCGCGACGACGAGCGGCGCTTCAATCTTCGTCACGGGCGCTTCAACTTTCGCCACCGGGGCCTCAACTTTCGCCACCGGTGCCTCAACCTTCACCACCGGTGCTTCAACCTTGGCAACTGGCGCAGGTTGCGGCGCAATGACTCCGGCCACCGCGGCAGGTTCGGTCACCCGGCCGAGGTTGGTCTGGGCCAACCGGTACGAGGGATTCAAGGCCAATGCCTGCTGCAGCACCGCGCGCGACTCATCGACCTTCCCGGCAAGCTGGAGCGCATAGCCGAGGTTGTTCATGAACCGCGGGCTTTGCGGCTCGAACGCGACCGCCTTGCGGAGCGCCGCGACCGATTCGGGGTAGCGACCCTGGCCGGCTTCGGCCATCGCGAGCGCGTTCAGGAACTCGGCGTTCTCAGGCGCCGCGAGCGCGGCCTTGGCCCAGGCGTCGCGGGCGTAGCGCCAGAGCTTTTGGCCTTCATACCTTCGGGCGAGCGCGGCATAGCCCTCGCTGGCGCCCGGGCCGGCGTTGACGACCCGGTAGGTTGGCTTGACTTGCCAGGCCTCCGGGCCGGTGGTCGAGCAAGCGGCGAGGCCGGTTACCAGCACCAGGACGGCGGCGGCAATGTGGGTACGGCGCGCGGGGCAGTAATTCATGACAGTCCCCCTGTTAGTTGGTGCCAGCCATGGCCGGCAGCAGAATGCGATAGATCTGGATCATCGCCGGTCCCATCAGCACGACCATCATGGCGGGAAAGATGCAGAAGATGAGCGGAAAGAGCAGCTTCAAAGCGATCTTGGCGGCGGCTTCCTCGGCGCGCTGGCGGCGCCGCGTGCGCAGCATCTCGGCGTGGACGCGCAGCGAGGCGGCGATGCTGGTGCCAAAGCGCTCGGCCTGGCTGATCATGGTGACGAAGCCATCGACCTCCTCGACGCCGGTGCGTATTGCCAGGTTGCGCAAGGCATGCTCGCGGTCGGCGCCCGCGCGCAACTCGAGGTTCACCATCCGCATCTCGTCGGCGAGTGCCGGGCTCTTGAAGTGGAGGTCCTCGGCCACGCGCAACATCGCCGACTCGGTGCCCAGCCCGGCCTCGACGCACACCGTCATCAGGTCGAGCGCGTCGGGGAAGGTTTCAAAAATTTCGCGCTGCCGGATCATCACCAGGCGCGAGAGCACCATGTTGGGCAGGTAATAACCCAGTGCCGCCAAGGCCAGCAGCCCCAAAAGCAGGTTGTTGCCTTTGAGCGGTGAATTGCCAACAGCCAGCAGCGCGAAACCAAGCATCGGCAGGCCGAGCGTGAGGATGGTCTTGACGCCGAAGAAGGCGGCCGGGGCGCTGGGATTGCGGATGCCGGCGTGAACGAAACGCAAGCGGATGCGCGATTTCTCGAAGCCCTCGCCGGGCATCGAAAGCTGGCTGACTGGGCGGGTGGCGCGGGCCACCCAGTCGAGAAAGCGACTGGGCAGCGGCGCACGGGCGCCAAAGTCTTTTTCCTCGAGTTCCACCAGGCGCTGGCGGGCAGCCTCGGGGCGGACCAGGTTGTAGAGGCCGTAGTACCCGGCGAGCACCGCGATGAAGATCAGGACGAGGAAACCGATCTGGAAGGTGGTCATCGTGGCATCCTCCTCAGACCCTGATCCTGATGATGCTGCGCATCCAGAGCATGCCCAGGATCATCAGCAGCAGGGTGGTGCCGATGATGAACGGGCCGGCGGCATCGGTCCAGAGCACGCTCATGAATTTGGGATTGACCAGGTTGATCACCAGCACCAGGCAGAACGGCAGGGCGGTGAGGATGATCGCCGAGAGCTTGCCTTCAGCCGCCAGGGTGCGAATTTCGCCGAGCAAAGTAAGTCGGGCGCGTACGATGGTGGCGATCTTGTCGAGTAGTTCGGCGAGGTTGCCACCGGCTTCGCGCTGAATCATTACCGCCACCACGAAGTAGCTGACGTCGTCGAGCGGCACGCGCTCGGCCAGGTTCATCAGCGCCTGATTGGTCGGCACCCCGTAGTTCATCTCGTCGAAGAGGATGCGAAAGTCTCGCCCCAGCGGCTCGGGCATCTCGTCGCCGACCATCTTGACCGCTGACGGAAAGGCGTGGCCGGCGCGCATCGCCCGGCTCATCAAGTCGAGCGCCTCGGGAAACTGGCGCTCGAGCTTCTCGACGCGCTGGCGTCGCTTGGAACTGACCCACAGCCAGGGCATGAGCGCCAGTACTAGGCCAAGTACGAGGCCAAAGATCTGGGGATAGCCGAGCAATGGTGGCAGGAAGAAGCCGAATGCCGCCAGGGCCAGTGTCAACAGGATCAACTCGGCCGGCGAGACGGCGAGCGCCGAAGCGCGCACGTAGTGCTCCATGCGCTGGCCGGTGGTCAGCATGGAGAGCAGTGCATTGAGACGCGGCATCCTGCCCTGCTCGCGGGACCGCTCGATGCTCGCGGTGGTGATCGTTTCGCCGGAAAGTGCGGCGAGCCGTTCACTGATCCGCCGGGCCTCGGGGCTGCTCGTAGAGGCCCAGAGGTTGTAGAGACCTTCGAGCGCCAGCACTACGGCCAGGAAGGTCACTACCGCGAAGAGCGCAAATCCCATGTCCATGGCAGTTACCCGTTCCTAGCGCTTGAGCGGCGCAAAGAGTGTCTGCGGCAAGTCGATGCCGCGGGCCACCAGAACCTCCCAACAGCGCGGCCGCACGCCGGTGGCGGAGAAATGGCCCTCGACCGCGCCCTTGGCGTCGACCCCGGTCTGGCGGAAGCTGAAGATTTCCTGCATGGTCACGGTATCGCCCTCCATGCCGGTCAGTTCCTGGACGCTGACGATCTTGCGCGAACCGTCGATCAGGCGGGTGGTCTGGATGACGATGCTGATCGCCGAGGCTATCTGGCTGCGCCCGGCCTTGGCCGGCAGATCGACGCCGGCCATCGCGATCATGCTCTCCAGCCTCGCGAGAGCATCGCGCGGCGTGTTGGCGTGCACCGTGGTCATCGAACCCTCATGGCCGGTGTTCATGGCCTGGAGCATGTCGAGCGCCTCGGCGCCGCGGACCTCGCCGAGGATGATCCGGTCGGGGCGCATGCGCAGGGCATTCCGCACCAGGGCGCGTTGCGCGACTTCGCCGCGACCCTCGATGTTGGGCGGACGGGTTTCGAGGCGCACCACGTGGGGTTGCTGCAGCTGCAACTCGGCGGCGTCCTCGATGGTGACGATGCGCTCGTTAACCGGGATGTAGCCGCTCAGGATGTTGAGCAGCGTGGTCTTGCCGGAACCGGTGCCGCCCGAGATCAGGATATTGATCTTGGCCTTCGACAAAGCCCCGATAAACTGCGCCATCTCGTCGGAGAGAGAGTGGTAGGTAATCAGGTTCTCGAGCCGCAGCGGCACCCGCGAGAAGCGCCTGATCGACAGGATTGGCCCGTCGATCGCCAGCGGCGGGATGATGACGTTGACCCGCGAACCGTCAGGAAGACGCGCGTCGACCATGGGACTCGACTCGTCGACGCGCCGGCCGATCCGGGAGACGATCTTGTCGATGATCTTCATCAGGTGCTCGTCGTCGGCAAAGGTCACGTCGGTGGCTTCGAGCACGCCGTGGCGCTCGATGTAGACCTTGTTGTAGGTGTTGACGAGGATGTCGGAGACCGTGGGGTCGAGCAGGAGTGTCTCGAGCGGACCATAGCCGAGCATCTCGAACTGGATGTCGCGCACCAGGTTGCGCCGCTCGGTGCTGTTGAGCACCAGGTTTTCTTCAAGGAGCAGGCGCTCGACCATCTGGCGCAATTCTTCCTTGAGGCCCTCTTGCGAGAGTTTCTCCATCGCCTCGAGATCGAGCCGCCCCAACAGGATGCGGTGGATGTGGGACTTGGTTTCCTGGTAGGCACGGGCATTGGCCGGACCCGGAGCCAGCGGTTGCTCCGGCGGCGGCTCCTCCCCGGCGGTTGCTGCGGCATAGCTGGGCTTGGTGGCGCCAAGGCGTTCGCGCAGGCTCATGACAATCCTTTGACTGTTGGTTGTTGCCTGCTTCCGAACACGCGGCGCAGCCAGCCCCGCCCTGCACCGGCAGGGGCGGGTGCGATTTCCTTGGCCAGTTGACGCAGGGCATGCGCAATGGTGCTGCGGGGTGCGATCACCTCCACCGGCACGCCCTGGTTGACCGACGCCGCTACCGCCTCGTAGTGGTTGGGTAGGGTCAGCACATGGTCGATCGCCAGGGCTTTCCTGAGGTCATCGACCGTGAACTGGCTGCTCTTCTCGTAGCGGTTGACCAGCCAGTGGATTTTTTGCGGGCCATAGTCGAGCGAACGGAAAACACCGTTGAGGCGCTTGGCGTCGCGGATGAAGGGCAAGGTGAGCTGCAGCACCGGGTAGACCCGGTCAGCCAGATCGAGCGCCTGGAGCGTCACCGCAGTGAGCGAGCGGCCGACGTCGATCACCACGCAATCGAACATCTTGCTGGCCAGCCGCACGATCTGGCGCACGTGATCAGGCGTGACGTCGGCGACCTGGGCCGGGTCATCAGGTGCGGCCAGCACCCAGAGCCCCTTGGCCGCGTGGATCATCGAGGCGCGCAGCAGTTCGGAGTCGAGCCGGGCGATGTTGTGCGCCAGGTCGGCGACGTTGCTGGTCGGAATCTCGGTGGTTACGAAGAAGGCCGCGTCGCCAAACTGGAGGTTGAGATCGATCAGCGCCACGCGGCGCGCGCCATTCAAGGTGAGCAGATGGGCAAGGTTGGCGGCAACGAAAGTAGCGCCGCTGCCGCCCTTGCAGGACAGGACCGCGAGGATCTCGCCGCGTTGCTGGGCTGCACTCAGATTCACCGAGCGCTTGCGCAACTGGCGACGCAGGGTTGCCAGAACCACTTCGGGCGAGGCTGGGGCCGGCAGCACCTCGCGCACCCCGGCGCGCATCGCGCGCAACAGGAATGCCTGGCTCAGATCGGTCCCCACCAGGACGTAGTCGATCTCCGGGTGGGCGCTGGCGAAGGATTCGAGCGCCACGAAATCCTCGGGCGTGGTCGTTTCGACCAGCAACATGTCGGGATTGTTGTCGAGCAGATCCAGTTTCACCTGGCGCAGTGAACGATCGATCGTCGTCACCTCAAACGCCGGCTCGCTGTGCAATGCCTCGCTCCAGCTCTGGGCGTTGTTGTTGTCGGGAGTGATGACGGTGATCTTCATTGGCAGACTTCGTTATTGGTGCTGTCCATCGATTCGCGCCGCAGCGTGGTGCTGAAGGGCGGCAACGTCAGCGAGAGCGGTACAAAGGGGATGATGGTGGTGTGGACGTAGTTCTTCAGAGAAACCCGCACCTCCTGACACGTCGCCACAGTGCACCCACTGGGTAGATAATCAATCGTGATGTTCGTCGCTGGGTTGAGAGACGGTAGTCGGCCTTGCATTTGCGTCCCGATAATGGGGTCGCCCTTGGTGCAGACCACCGCTAGGCGGGCGCCGAGCCGGGTCGCTTCGACTGCCGCATTCCACGTCCACAGAAGACGCCCCATCTCCATCACACCCAACAACACCGTGAAGAGCAGCGCGGCGACTAGCGCAAACTCGACCGCTGCAACGCCAAGCTGACATGATGCTCCCGCTCGGGAGTTAGGACGGCTCACAGCTGCCCCCGCATTGTTACCGAGATATTGTTGAAGGTCAGACTCGGGATCACAAACTCTACCGCCGAGTTGAATACGTAGCCGCTGATCCCAACGGTAACGAGGTTGATTGTACCCAGCCCGGTAGGTTCGGTGGCATGCGTTGTGGGACAGGACACTGCGTCACAGATGTAGACGTTGTCTGTGGTCAAACCGGACAAGACTGGCGTGCCGCTGCATCCGGTGTTCCCGTAAACAGCAAGGCAACGCGCCTGTGTCGCGATCGTCGCCTCGGCAGGACCGTGCTGCGAAAGATGACGTGCCGCGTCGCGTACCGTCTTGTCGAGGGTGTTGTAGCTGTAGATGGCGCGCCCGAGTTCGGTCGTGCCGAAGATCATAAGCAGCAAGGGCACGAGCAGAAACGCAAGTTCGATCGCGGCGACGCCGCGAATCCGTAGTGCCGAGTCGCACCGAGTTCGTCTCATCCCGGCATCCTCACTGCACCAAGGTCGGAACCAATGGCCCCGCACTGTCCGAAGCGCCGGTGATGCCGGAGGTTCCGCAGGGGCTTTCATCATCGTTGGAAAGCCCGAGGTATTCCATTGTGACGATGTCGTGCGGGCTCGCGATCGGATGCAACATGAGCACGCAGACCCAATCCTGGATAGGCACCGTACTGGCGGTCTCCCAACCGGTGCAATCGACGATAGGCGCGACCACGAGCCGACGGTCGGCACCATCTTTGTGCTGCGCTACCCTTGTGGTTGGGTTGTACGCATTGCTGAGGCTCAGCCCGGTAAGTGCGTTGCCATCCGCAACGGTCGCCAGGTCGGCCCCCCCGTAGGGCGTGCCAGCTGGTCGTTGTACCAATTTAAAGTTGCCTAACGCGTCATGTCCGTCCGGCCAGTTCGTTGTGGTGTAAGCGTAGCCCGTCTGGTCGGGTGGCGCCGTACTCACGTTGTCAGATCCCGTCTGATAAAGCCCGAAGCGCGTGTTCCAAGCCATGGCGGCCGCGTTCCCAAGAACGCCGGTCTGGCCTACCGGGTCCGGTATGTTGAGCGAGCAGACGCCATTTCCTTTGAGCAGGTTGGCCAGTTCGGAAGCCCCGCCGCCCGGCGGCGTGAAGTCAATCCAATTGAAATTGCCCGTGAGTCCGTCCCCCGCGTCAAAGCGGCCGCTGACCCAGTGACCTTTGGTTAGGCCGTACCCGTCCGCGTCTGTCTTGGCCCCCTTCGAGCAAACCCCCAGGGGAATCCCGCAGTTTGTCTGCGAGGGTGACAAAGTCGCCGTCGCTAGCGCGCTTACGGTCTGATCCCCGAAGCCGAGCACCTGCATGAACCATGGCTTAATCCCAGGGCGCGTGATCGTGCAGCGCACATATTTGGACGCAGCTGCTGGTGGCGCACTGGCCGCTGCCCATGTACCGCCGGAACTCAACGATGTGCCAAATGTCACGCTGATATCAGCAGCGTCGATTGCGGCGCCTTGAAATCCGACCCAGTTCCTGTTTCCGACGAATTGACCCGCGGCCTCGGCGCGCGCGAAGGCCTCGGCCGTGATGGTCGGCACTCCGGTGAGCTCGTAGCTGGCCGCGAGCGCACACGCGTCCGCCCCGTTCTGCAGCTCGGTCTTGGTCAGGTACAGGTGTCCGCCGTCGAGCGCCAGGCCAATAAAACCGACCAGCACGACCAGCATCAGGCCAACAATGATCGCCACCGCCCCGCGCTGACGCTTGCGCCAGCTGCGCGCGGTGCGATGACAGGGCAGGGTCTTCATCACGGTTCTCCCATGGGAAGGTTCGGCGCGGATCAGCCGCCGCCGATGCTGATGTTGGTCACGGTGCTGGGCGGCGGGCTGCGATAGCTCTCGCCATGGCGATCCATCGTGTCGCGGACGTTGCGGCCATCGGTGGCCGGGACAGTCTGGCCGTTGCGGGTCGGCGCCTGCGGGTCGATCAGCTGCTGCGCTTGCATGACACGGTTGCTCTCGCCAAATCTGGCGTCCCAATCCGGTGAACCACTGGCGAATATGGCGCAACCGCTGAGCACTGCCGGCAGCGCGACCACGGCGACAATGAGCTTGAGATTAGCCATCATTTCTTCTCCTTGTCGAAACCGCCCATGGTGGCGGGATCGCGGCCGGTTGCGCCCTGATCGGATTTGCCCTCGAGCATGCCTTCGAGCATCAGTTCCTGGCGGTTCGGTGGCACGTAGCCATCGGTCGGCAGGCGATAGTCGGGCGGTAGCGGCTTGACCAGGCGCGGGGTGACCACGAACACCAGTTCCGACCTGTCGGTCTGGAAATTGGTGCTCCTGAAGAGCGCTCCTATCACCGGCAATTCGCCCAGGAACGGGAACGCCTTGATGCTGGTCGTGGTGTTGTTCTTGATGAGACCCCCGATCGCGAAGCTCTGCCCATCCATCAACTGCACCGTGGTCTCGGCCTTGCGTGAGGTGAAAGACGGCAGGATCGCGGTTCCCGAGACCCCTGAAGCCACGATGCCGATGCCTTCGCGGTTCAGCTCAGAGACCTCGTTGCGCACCCTAAGGTTGATGCGGCCGTTGCCGAGCACTGTAGGCGTGAATTTGACTGAGACGCCAAATTCCTTCTCTTCCAGCGTGGTTTCGCGCACCCCGTCTTTATTGCTCGAGGACACCGGTATGAAGATCTTGCCGCCTGCCAGGAAGCTGCCGGTCTGGCCGCTGATGGCCATGATCGTCGGCTCGGCCAGCACGTTAATCAGGCCGTCGTCCTTCTGTGCGTCCAGCGTGAAGGTGGAGCCGCCCGCCGAGCGGGAGGCTGCGCCGACCGCCGCGTTGCCTCCGCTCAGGAAGTCGGCGAGCAGGTTGTAGGTCCAGCTGCCGTTGGTTCGGCTGCCGAATATATTCACCCCCAATTTATCGATCAACGCCTTGGAAACCTCGGCGACCTTGACCTCGAGCATCACCTGCTGCGGGGCCGCAACCTCGAGCATGTTGACGATCCGCCGATTGCCCGCCGCGCCGCCACCGCCCACGAAGACGTTCGCGAGGTCAGTGGCGCGGGTGAGCGCTTCGCTGTCAGACACCACGCCCGAGAGCACGATCGAGTCAAAGGCCGGCGTCACCCTGATGTCCTTCTCGGCGGGCAACAGCTGGCCGAGCAGGGACAAGAGCGCAGTGGTATCCATTCCGACCACGACATCGAAGGCCGTGCAGACGCCGCTGTTGTCCATGATCACGATGTTGGTCGAGCCGACGGTCTTGCCGAGCAGGTAGATCTCGGTCGGTGCGAGCAACAGCACGTCGACGTCGGCGACGCCTGGCCGGGTGTTGCCGCTTGGCGGCGCCTTGGTTCCATCGTCCTTTTTCTTTTCTGGCGTTTCCTCGGGGCGCGCTGCGCGGGCATTTTCCGGATTGCCCAACAGGATACGGGTCACCGGCGAAGACGGCCGCATCACGGTGGATTTGCCCACCGGAATATGCACCACCGGGGCGATATCTACGCGTGAGCATTGGCTCACGGCTGCCTTGGTCACGATAAGCGCCGGCTGCGCGGAGGGCCGAGCCGCTGCCGGTTTGGTGGCCGCCGTAGCAGTTCCCAGGACCGACACCGACATCAACGCCGCCAGTGCCAGGTGAGTGGTGGTCTTTGCGTTTGAAAGCCAGGGCATGGCTGATCTCCTGGTGGAAGGCTGCGTTTGCCTAGTCAGAGTTCTTTCGATCAGAAACATTCCGTCACCCGATTCAGGCCGCGGATTACTTCAACACACGGGCCGCGTGGCGCGGGTGGCGTCGCAGGAGGCGGGGCGATCACGGTGACTGGTTTGGCCCGGCGCACCGTGCGGCGTTTGGCGACCTCAGGCGTCGGCTTCTTGGCCTCTTCAACCTTGGCCTTCAAGCCCAGCAGTTCGGCCTTGGTCGCGCCTACGGTATCCGCGCTCTTGGGGTCAGTCTGGTTACGCAGAACCAGCGAAAGCGTGCCGACGCTGCGGGCCAGGTCGAGCAGTTCGGCTTCCTCGGGGGTGAGTTCAAGCGTCACGGCAGTGACCACCTTGGGCTTGGTGGTGTCGCGGTCCGCCTCCTGGGCGACAGCCATGACCAATATGCGCTCGAGGACGATCTTCGATATTGTGTTGTCGCGGTCGTTGCTCTTGGCGCCTTCGGACTGGGTGTTGACCATCACATCGACAAAGGTTCCGGGCAGCGCGAATCCAGCTACCCCGATGACATCGTTGACGCGTACTGTCATCGCTCGCTTGCCTTCCGGCACCAGCGCCGAAAGTCCGCCTTTGGTGCCGACGGGTGCCAGGCGGGCTTCAATAATTGGCTCGCCGCGCTGCATCGAAACCAGCAAAACCCGGTCAACCAGCTTGCCGGGGTCCTTGAAGGCGCCCCCAGGGATACTGGTCGCAGGCCAAGCCGCCATGCGAACCATTTCCGGGGTGATCTTGGAGCCAATAGCGATTTCGACATTGGCGACCGCGATCCGCCCCTCGGTATCGCTCTGGCCCTGCATCCAGCGCGCTCCGAGGAACACGGCAGCAAGGCCGGCGATAACCGCGATTAACAGCATCAAGATGCCGCGAGATCTCATATCGGACTCCCAGGTTCAGGCACTGCTTCGATCAGTGCCTCGTTGCCGAAATACGTTTGCCAGGCCCAGTCGAGCAGCTCGGTGGAAAGTTCGGCCGGCACCCCCATGAAGCGGGCGCGGCTTGAAATCAGGTGCAGCAGGTCGCGCGGGTAGCAGGCCAGCAGCGGCCGGCCGTAGCGATCGTGATAGTCCCGCAACAGGCCGCGAAAAGCGTCCTGATCCGGTGCGATGCCCTCGGTTGCGCAGGCACGGGTGAATATGAGAGCGTACTCGTTGGTTGAAACCGCGTCGACCGAGATCTTGTGACCGAGGCGGCGCAGGAAGGCCGCGTCCTCAAGCTGGGCGGGCCGCAGGTTGGAGGCGAACACCAGCACCATGTCGAATGGGATGGTGAACTTGCCGCCATTGCGCAGCATCAGGTGATCGTGGCGGCGATCCATCGGCACGATCCAGCGGTTCATCAGCGCGCGCGGCGTGATCACCTGGCGGCCGAGATCGTCGACGACAAAGAGCCCATTGTTCGCCTTAAAATGGGGCGGCGCCTCGTAGTAGCCGGCGCGGCCGTCGAAACTGAGATCGAGCATCTCAAGCGTCAGTTCGCCGCCGGCGACCACACAGGGGCGCTCGCACAGCACCCAGCGCGCATCGGTGCGAGCACGGTTGTCAAGCGCGGCTTGCGGTGCCGCTTGGCCAGTCACAGGGGTGTGGTACTGCTCGTCGAAGAGCCTGATCACCTCGCCGTGGACGTAGATGGCGTAGGGGATGGCGATGGTGCCGCTCACCAGGCGATGGAGCAATTCCGCCAGGTAGGTCTTGCCCGAGCCGGCCGGCCCATAGAGCAGCATTGGACGGCCGGAATTGACCGCGGTGCCAAGCTGGTCGAGCAACTGCCCGGGGATGACCTGGTCGGCAAATGCTTCGCGGACCTGCTGAATGCCGATCGCGCGCTTGGTAACCGATTGCTTGACCACCTGTGCGGTGTAGGCTTCGAGCGTTACCGGCGCGGCGCCGACGTAGGAACTGCGCGCCAGCCATTCGAGCGCACGGGCGCGACCCGCCTGCGTCAACTCGTATTCGATGTCGGCTTCGTTCTGGCCGCGGCGCATGACTTCGAGCAGCAGTTCGCGCCGCATGAACTGGCAGATGCCCTCGATGACCGAACCCGGCAGACGCAACTGGGCGGTCAGCTCGAGCAGCTTGGTAAGGCCAAGCTGGAACATGGTCTTGGCGACCAGCTCGACCAGGAAAGTGTTGGAAAGGCCGGTTTCTTCGAGCGTCTGCGGCGCCGCCGGGATCACGGCTTTGTCCTGCGCCAGCGCAGAATCAGCGGTTGTGGCCGGGAACGGCAGGAGGCTCATTATGGTCCTTCTTATGAGTAGATGCCAAGTGGCCAGAGTAACGCTGCTCCGGTACCTACTGCAATAGCCAGCGCATATGGCATTCGGGCGGCGGTGGTATGCAATGGTTCCAGACTCCCGCCCTGTCCGGTAGATATCCGCACTGCCAGGCTGGTCAGCATGAAGCGCAGATTGTTGATGGTTTGTGCAGCTACCCCTCGGCCCAGCATGAACAGCAACGCCAGTACTCCACCAGCCACCATGGTGTAGAGGGTGGCAGTCAAAATGGCGGGGAAGCCGATGAAAGCCCCTACCATTGCCATCAACTTGACGTCGCCGGCGCCCATCGCGCGCAATAGGTAGAGCGGTAGCAACAAGCCGAACCCTGCTGCGAGGCCGGCGAGTGGCGCCCACCAGTATTCTCCGGGCAACGAACTACTACCCACTGCAATGGCCACGTAGTGCGTGCCTAGGGCGATGATCACCCCCACCAATACTAGGAGGTTCGGAATGCGGCGCGAACGGGCGTCGGTGCCGACCGCAATCGCCAGTAGCAATGCCAGCGCACCGATCTCCCCTAGAGAATGTGTCGGTGGCATTCTTGGTGCGACGCTTGTGTCGGGAAATATATTTGTATCGTCACAGTGGCGCGGTTCCGACCTAATGGCGGCTCAGGTAGGCCATTCGGGACGGAACCGCGGAACTGCTCTCTAGAGCGCGTTTGCGACTGTGTTGAAAGTAGTTTCAAGCGCTGTGCCGACGGCGGTGACTGCAAGAATAATTACGACGGCGATCAGGGCAGCGATCAGTCCGTACTCGATGGCGGTTACGCCTTCTTCGTCACGAATGAACTTTTGAATGGATTGTGTGACTTTCATGGTTTACTCCTTGAGGTTAAAAAATCAACTGGCGCGCCGTGCGCCTCTACAACGATCCGCTCGGGTTGGATCAATACCCTGCTGGCCTGTTACTGAGACGCCGGCCGGCCACGCGCGTCATCTAAATGAGGTCAGTCCGCTAAAGGACGGTACTGATGGCTGTGATCACGGCGTCAGTCCAACGGGTGTAGACGGCGCCCAACGACGTACCCGTCGCGCTGACCGCACCAACGATTGCCACCGCAATCAACGCAGCAAGCAGCCCATACTCGATCGCGGTGACTCCCGCTTCTTCGCGCCATCCAGCTGCCAGTAGCGACATCAAATCTCTCATGGCTTCAAATCTACGCAGGTTCCCCAATCGCCGCATCTGCGGGTACTACTTTTCGCAACAGGGAAGGTATGCCCTCTGAAGTGGGAGGTTTGTACTAGCACTTTTGGGTGATCGCGAGCGCGACGATTGCGTCCAGAAGTTCTTGAGCTGGTTGCTGCTTCTCGATCAAAGCCACTGCGCCGCGATTCTTGGCTTGGAGGCGCGTGGCGGCGTCGCCGTGACTCGTCAGAACCAGCACTTGCGCGTCAGGACCAAACTGGCCGATCAGTTCCAAACCGTTCTCGCCATGGAGGTCGGCGTCGAGGATGACGACCTCGGGCTTCATACGGGCTGCGATGGTGCGCGCTTCTGCGCCAGAGGCGGCGGTGCAGATCTCACGCAAAGTCAGCGGCGCGCAACTGATCAGTCGCGCCACCCCCTCGCGCACCGCCAATTGGTCGTCGATGACCAGGACTCCGATCGGCGCAACGTCGCCTGGCGATCGGGCATCAGGAGCACGGTTTGAGGGCATGAGTCATGGTATTCGCTGGCCCGTAAGCGGCGCATGGGAGGAATGTTCGGTGCAGTGGGGGAGTTTCATCCTGCTGTCTCAAGGTGGGCTAGCTGAGGCTTGCGGTCGGCTATCGCGAACAAAGCATGTTTGCTGTAGAAGGGTTCGAGTTGTTACACGCGATTTCTGAATTGACGAGAGGATTTCAATGCGAATCACGTTGCCGGTGGCTTTCGGGGTGATCCTATTCGTGCTGACGGTCGGGTTGCTGCCGATCGTTGACCCTGACTTCTTCTGGCACGTAAAGATCGGCGAACTTATCCGTCACGCGGGCGCGATCCCGTCGTCCGAGGTCTTTTCGCACACGGCTCAAGGTCAAACTTGGGTGATTCAAGGATGGCTATCCGACGTCGTTCTAGACGCCGTCTGGGAGCACGCAGGAACTGTCGGAATCCGGGTCCTAGTTGCGTCCTTGTTCATCGCGATCTGGACGTTCGTCTACCGCTCAGTTCGCCTGTATGTTTCGCGATCCGAAACGGCAGTGTTGCTATCCGGTCTGAGTGTTCTATTCGTGTTACCAGCACTTGCACCGCGACCCACACTGGTAACCGACCTCGGCTTCGCTCTAACTCTATATAGCTTGTTTGCTTTTCGGTGTCGGGGGAAAGCGCACTGGTTACTTATTCTTCCTCCAGTATTCGCGCTCTGGCCGAACTTGCATTTTGGCTATCCGGCCGGTATCGGTCTTGTCGGCTTGTTCGTCTTCAGCGACTTGCTCACGCGGCTAATCCCGATAACTCGCGAATACAAGGAGAGCGGGTCGCTCCTGAGCAAATGGCCCGCATTGATCGGATTGCTCTGCGCTGTCGCCCTTGGCGCCAACCCTCAGGGCTACGGTGTGTTGTGGGAGACGGGTCGGATGTTTCTTGAAGGGTCGACGTCACGAGTTACGGAGTGGCAAACTGCGGACTTTTCGACGTTTTTGGGGAAGCTCGTCTATGCGGCTATAGGCATGTTTATCATTGCTCGTTCCTTTGCGGCTCGATCTATTAACTGGCTGGATATTGTGGTTCCACTTGCGGTCATTGGGGCTGCTCTTTCGGCTGAGCGTCACGTCCCGCTGCTTGGAATTGTCCTGATCCCTTTCCTCGCACGCGCATTCGCAAATTGGGAGACTGACACTTTTGGCTTCGTGCGCCGCAACGCGAAAGGTTTTGGCGCTTTGGCTAGGCGCGAACTTGGGACGCGAGCAGCCACGGCCATGAACCTCGCGCTCGTCGCGAGCGTCGCTGTTATTACGCTACTCCTGGCGCCAACAGCAAATCGACACTTTAAGAAGACGCGAACGCTCAACCAGCCTTCGGGCGCCGCCGACTTCCTGATCGCCAATCATCTGAACGGCCGCTTGTTCAATACCTACAACAGCGGTGGATATCTCATCTACCGCTTGTATCCTTGGCAGCAAGTGTTCATCGACGGTCGATACAACCCCTACCCAAAACAAGTAATAGACGACTACTTCACCATCACTGACGGAAAGCCCAATTGGTTCGCAACGTTACAAGGCTACGGAATCGACATCGTCTTGTGTGAGAATAAAGCTGCCTTTCGTCAACTCATGCTGTCGCGCGTCGAGTTCAGGTTGGTATACGAAGATCAAGAGTACTCCGTACTGGTTCGCGATATCGACCGGTTTCATGACTTGCCGACAGTCGAATCTGCGATGGCACCGATGCGGCGGCACTTGGGTCTAAGTACATCGGAGTTTTCATCAGAAGTGGTGCAGCGATGAAACGCAAGGGCATAATTCTCGCGGGTGGCGTGGGGACCCGTCTGCACCCGGCTACTCTGTCGGTTTCCAAGCAGCTGTTGCCGATCTTCGACAAGCCAATGATCTACTATCCATTGACGACCCTGATGCTCGGCGGCATCCGCGAGATACTGGTCATCTCGACGCCGCAGGACACGCCGCGCTTTGAGCAGCTTCTCGGTGACGGTGGCCAGTGGGGCATTCAACTTTCGTATGCGGTGCAACCTACCCCGGAGGGTCTCCCTCAGGCATTCCTCATCGGCAAGGATTTCATCGCTGACAACCCGTCGGTGCTCGTGCTCGGGGATAACGTCTTCTACGGATCAGGGCTATCAGGGATGCTTGCGAGCGCCGATGCCCGTGCTGACGGAGCGACCCTATTCGTCTACCACGTGCAGGATTCGCAGCGCTACGGGGTCGTTGATTTGGGCGCAGATGGGCGGGTGTTACACCTGGAAGAGAAGCCAACGACCCCGAGGTCGCAATTGGCGGTTACTGGACTTTATTTTGTTGATCGACAGGTCGTCGATTTCGCTAAGAGCTTGAAACCATCCGTCCGCGGCGAATTGGAAATTGTTGATCTCATGCGCTGCTATCTGGCACAGGGGATGCTCTCAGTTGAAGTGATGGGGCGGGGCTACGCGTGGCTGGATACCGGCACCCATGAGTCGCTGCTTGACGCGTCCCAGTTCATTGCCACGCTGGAGAAGCGGCAGGGGTTGAAGGTTGCTTGTCCTGAGGAAATCGCCTTCAACAATGGTTGGATTGACGCTGCAACACTAGAGCGCTTGGCGGCGCCACTCGCGCAGAACGGATACGGGCAATATCTGTTGCGCCTGCTGCGGGAAAAGGCAGCCTGATGGCGCGTCTGACAATCTTCAAAGCTGTACTCTTGCCATGTCCCCTGGGATTGAGACAATTCCAGGAATCGTAGATTCTTCCGACCCGTTCCCCTGCGCGAGCCAAAGCATGGAGATTATCCCGTTCAATCGGCCCCACATGACCGGAAAGGAGCTCCAGAACATTGCGCAGGCGCATGGGTCGGGGCACTTGGCGGGAGACGGGCAGTTCACCAAGTTGTGCCATGCGTGGCTGGAACGGACTACTGGGGCAAGCCGCGCATTGTTGACCCATTCGTGCACCGCCGCGCTCGAGATGAGCGCACTTCTAGCGCGAGTTGGACCTGGCGATGAGGTGATCATGCCGTCGTTCACCTTCGTTTCGACGGCCAATGCTTTCGTGCTGCGTGGGGCGACGCCGGTCTTCGTGGATATCCGCAGCGATACCTTGAATATCGACGAAGGCAAGATAGAAGCTGCGATCACACCCCGGACCAAGGCGATCGTCCCGGTTCATTATGCCGGGGTGGCATGCGAAATGGACGCGATTGCAGCAATTGCTGAAGAACATCACCTGTTCGTTGTCGAGGATGCGGCGCAGGGGCTCATGTCGCGCTACAAAGACAAACCCTTGGGAACGATCGGGAACCTCGGGGCACTGTCCTTTCACGAAACCAAGAACATCATCTCGGGCGAAGGCGGAGCACTACTCATTCGTGATTCTGATCTCGGCGCGCGTGCCGAGATCATTCGCGAGAAAGGGACTAATCGGAGTCAGTTCTTCCGCGGGCACACCGACAAGTACACGTGGGTTGGCGAAGGATCTTCCTATCTCCCGAGTGAAGTCGTGGCTGCGTTCCTCGCCGCCCAGATGGACGACGCGGAAGTCATCACCGCGCGCCGTAAGGCAATCTGGGATACCTATCACCGATCCCTGGAGACAATCGAGGGCGCCGGTTTCGTGCGGCGCCCGTGGGTGCCGGGCCATTGCACCCATAACGCCCATATGTACTACCTGCTGTTACCCTCCCGTGAGGAGCGCGACTCCTTCATTCGTCTGTTGAAGGACGTGGGTGTGCACGCTGTTTTTCATTATGTCCCGCTGCACAGTTCACCGATGGGTCTGCGGGTCGGGAAGGTCAACGGTGGGATGAAGAATACTGATGAGTTTAGCGGGCGCCTGGTTCGCCTGCCTCTTTGGCTCGGCCTGGAGGACCACATGTCCGGCGTAGTTGAGCGCGTAATCGATTGCATTCACCAAGCCCGTCGACCGAGTCGAGGCGTTAGGGGGCAAGGATGAGCGTCGAGCGTGCGGATGTTCCACCGGAGCCCACCATGGCCACGCATTCATCGATGGATAGAATTCCCGGGCTCCCGACTAACACCTCGGGGTCCAAAGCCGCATCTCCCGAACTCGATATTTCCATCGTCATACCCGTATTCAATTCCGCGGCGACGTTAGAGGAGCTTGTCGAACGTATTTCCGGGATGGCAGTCGCTCTCGCCGCGAGCCACGAGATCATTCTTATAGATGACGACAGCCAAGACGATTCATGGAAGGTAATTCGCTCCCTCGGGCAACGTGATCGCGCGCATGTGATGGGCGTTCAACTGATGCGCAATTACGGACAGCACAACGCCCTGATGTGCGGTCTGGCCATGGCACGAGGGAAGCTGATTGTCACGATGGACGATGATCTCCAGAACCCTCCCGAAGAAGTGCCCAAAATGATTGCCCATCTGGCGCAGCATCGCTTGGACCTCGTTTATGGCTGCCCCCGAATTCGCAGGCACGCCCAATGGCGTAATCTGGGCGCCAATGTTGTCTGGCGGTTCTACCGTCGCGTCTTTCGTAACGGGGTCACGCCAACGCCTTTTCGCGTCATGCGGCATCAGCTCGCGCGAAGTGTCTTGTTCTACCGGCTGAACTTTACCTATCTTGACGGTTTGCTCGCGTGGTGCACCAGCCGAATCGGAACGCTTGAGGTTGCACATGATGCCCGTACCAATGGACGTTCGGGGTACTCGCTCGGCAAGCTGGTTACGTTGGCCTTGAACCTGTACACCAATTTCTCGCTGATCCCCTTGCAGGTGGTCAGCGCGTTGGGGTTCCTCACCGCGACTGCCGGATTTGTCGTCGGTATGTACTACTTGCTGCAATTCCTCGCCTCGAATATTGCGGTGCCGGGGTTTGCGTCGACGATCATCGCTATTCTGATTCTTGGTGGAGTGCAGTTGCTGGCGCTGGGAGTGATAGGGGAATACGTGGGGCGTATGCATCTCAACGTTAACCGCAAGCCACAGTACCTGATCCGTGAAATCGAGGGAGACGTAACCGCGCCAGCCAGGGGAGACGACACTGTCTCAACCAGAGCAAACACGGCAGGTTGACGAGGCGATGCCCAACCGAATTGAGGACGCATCGATAGTTCTCGAGTGGGCCGAGGCACCATGGGACGGGGCGGTCATCGGCGCTCCAGCCCTGCATCTTACACAGTTGGAGGTCCGCGGCCCCAATCCTGATGTCGGTATGCGGGTGTTCGAAAGTGAGCGTGATCGGCTGGCGGTTTCGTTGGTCACTTGTCGATTGCCACACGAGCGCCTGATCGAATCTATGTTCCTGGAAGGGAGGGATTTCCGTTTTATTGAGATGCTCTACCGACCGGAAGTCGACTTACGTTCCACCGTGCTTGAGGAAGAGATGCCGCCGCTAAGCGTCGAGAACGCGCGGAAGGAAGACTTGCCGACGCTTCTCGACATCGCGGGAAGCGCTTTCAGCAACGAACGATTTCACATGGATCCGCGCCTCGGGGCAGAGCTGGGAAACCAACGCTACCGCAACTGGGTTGCAAGCAGCCAAACCGATTCGGATCAGCAACTGATTGCGGTGCGAGACGGGGAGAGGATCGTGGCGATGTTTATCATCGAGATGCTCAGCCAGCGCATCTGCTACTGGCATTTGACTGCAGTTGCGCCGGCAGTGCAGGGGCAGGGGTACGGCCGGCGCGTCTGGCTGGCAATGATGAGGCACGCTGCGCAGGCTGGGGCCATCCATGTGAATACAAGTGTCGCGGCGCGCAATTACCGGGTGATCAATCTCTATGCGCATCTTGGCTTCCGGTTTTCGTCACCCGCGATGACCTTTCATTGGCTCCAGGAGCCAGTCGAGTGATCGACGCGCGTACGAGTGGCCAGTTACTGCGCTACGCGTTAATCGGTGTCGCAGCCAACGTCCTGATGTACTTGGCCTACCTGGGACTCACTACGCTCTCAGTGGGGCACAAATTAGCGATGACCCTAACGTATGTTGCGGGCACGTTGTTGACCTTTCTTGCAAATCGTTCCTGGTCGTTCGCCCACCGGGGGCCGTCACGCGTCGCACTGGCGCGATATCTTGTCGCATATCTCATCGGTTATGGGCTCAACTGGGCCATTCTGTGGGTTGGGGTCGATCGCTTTCGATGGCCGCATCAGATCGTGCAGGCCGGCGCGATTGGCGCGGTGGCGGTCGGCCTGTTTCTCATTCACAAGTTCTGGGTATTCAATTCCGCCCGGGAGGCCGATGTCGCATGAAACGATGTGCCCGGTGCGCCACCACATTCGTCGCTGCAAACTGGGTCTGCCCCGCCTGCGCGTACGCGCCGCCGATGCGTGACGGATGTCCGGTCCTTGCCCCGGAGGTGGCTGATGGCGGCGCCGCTTTTCCGGTCGCGGCCTTCGCACGCCTTGCCGCGTTCGAGAACGAGAATTTCTGGTTTCAGGCACGAAACCAGTTGATCACTTGGGCCTTGCGGCAAAACTTTCCCGGCATGCGGCGGTATCTCGAGATCGGCTGTGGTACCGGTTACGTTCTGTCCGGCGTGGCGCGGGCATTTCCCACAACTGAATTGGTCGCCAGCGAGGTATTCAGCACTGGCCTCGCGATCGCGGCGACTCGGGTAGACCGCGCCGAATTCGTCCAAATGGATGCGCGCAACATGCCATACGAAGGCGAATTCGACGTGATTGGTGCCTTCGACGTTCTGGAGCACATTGTCGAAGACGATGACGTATTGGAGGAAATGTCGAGAGCGCTGCGCCCGGGAGGAGGAATCATTGTTACCGTGCCCCAGCACCCTTGGCTCTGGAGCGACCAAGATGAATACGCGCGTCACGTGCGTCGCTATCGTCGCAACGAATTGCACCAAAAGGTATTGCGTGCGGGCTTTGAAGTGTTGTTCGAGACCTCTTTCGTGAGCCTGCTTCTTCCGGGTATGGCTGCTTCCAGACTTTCCGGGCGAAAATGCGGTGACGATGGTGGTGGACTTGCAGAACTGCAGATTCCAGCTTTGCTAAATCGCGTTCTGGGAATTGCGATGGACCTGGAGCGCCTTATGATCCGCGTGGGCGTCCGGTTCCCGATCGGGGGTTCGTTCCTGTTGGTCGCTCGCAAGCGTGGCGGGCAAGACAACCCGTAGCCACCAATCGGTGAGTTCGCCTTCGTTGCCGACTCGTTCGCTCAACTTCTATCCCCGCCCCACCCCTCAGCCCCCAACCCATGGGCGGTGGCGTAGACGTGCAACTCCAGCCGTCCGCGCACGTCGAGCTTGCTGTAGATGGTGGTCAGGTGGTTGCGCAGGGTGTGTTCGCTCATGCCGAGTTGGTCGGCGACCGCGAACTGCTTGTCGCCGGGACTGTTAACCATTGCTCGCACGATTTCGCGCTCGCGCGGCGTCAGGCTGGCGATGCGCTCAGCATCGGGGTCATTGGCCTTTTAGGAAGTGGGTCCATTCAGTACCCATGTTGTCATCGGTCACAAGAGCTTGGTCGCTTGTCCGCGCCATCAAAGCCGTGCATGGCTCGATCGAGTCGTCTGAACTCCGGGGTACATTGGGCTTGGTAAGTTGCTCCAATGCCATCAACCGCTCCAGCCCTTGCCTGTCACTCGGGCGCGATAGATCTAGTATTGGGCGGCCATCGATGTGATAGGTTTCTAGCGTCCGTCGCCAGCGCGCGAAGTTCCAATCAATTGGGGCCGAAGACAGCACCATGTGGTTTGTGAACCGCGCACCATAAGCAAAGCTCGCGCAACCGGTGCGCTGGACCCGGCTCGAGTCGGTGGTGTTGTAGAACACGATCCCGCCGGGATTTAGGTGTCTCTTGAGCATTCGGAGGAACTCGGTCGACAGCAAGTTTGTAACATTCGCACGGTTATTGAACGTAGTGTTGGAGACTATAGCGTCGAAACGCCGGGCACGATTCAGGCGTAACCAGCGGCGCCCGTCATCGATGACGATTGTCACCTTCGGGTTCTTCAACAACGACTCTACTTCCGGACGGCCTGCGACCAGCCCGATGTAGCCGGGGTTGATCTCGACAATAGTGAGTGTTGCTACGGCCGGGTTATTCGCCAACACCTGTCCCCAGGAACCAGAAGCCAGGCCGATCATCAGCACGTCCCTAGGCGCGGCGTGGAAAAGGCTGAGCGCATAGGGCCGCACGATCCCGTTTATGTCGTTGGTCAGTTCAACGTTGAAATGCCCGTCGTAGGCGCCGTGGCCAAAGACGGTTCCGGATGCATCGACGGTGATGATGCCGCTACGGTTTTCTATGACCTGCGCGAATGCGATGCCTGCCTCGGGACTTCCCTTCCAC
>JAGXFG010000054.1 GCA_024637395.1 Burkholderiaceae bacterium
GAGGAACTCGACGAGGCGGCACTCACCGAGATCCTGACCACGCCCCGCAACGCCCTGGTGAAACAGTATCAGCGGCTCTTTGCGATGGAAGGCGTGGAACTGGAATTCCGCGCCGAGGCACTGCAGGCGATTGCCCACAAGGCCCTCAAGCGCAAGACCGGCGCACGGGGATTGCGTTCGATCCTCGAATACGTGCTGCTCGACATCATGTTCGAGCTCCCCGGGATGAAGAACGTCCAGAAGGTCGTGGTCGACGAGAAGTCGGTAAAAGGCGACGGCAAGCCGCTGATCATCTTCGCCGATAGCCCCAAGGCGGTCGGCAACAAGTAGCCCCGGACAGGACTAGATCCTGTCCCCACCCCCCTCGGAATTGGCCATTTGCCCTTAGTGGCGAGCCGCTGCTGCTTGCTGTTTTGGGCGTATCCTTTGACTGAACACTTGAATTCCTGGGTCCCTGCCGTCACATGCAACCCAGGATCGCAATGGAGAATCAGATGTCTGAAGTTATTGCTGTGCCAGCCTCACTGCCCCTGTTGCCGCTGCGCGACGTGGTGGTGTTCCCCCACATGGTCATCCCGCTGTTCGTGGGGCGTCCAAAGTCGATCAAGGCGCTCGAAGCAGCGCTGGAAGTTGGCAAGAGCATCATGCTGGTGGCCCAGCGCAATGCCTCCAAGGACGAGCCCGAGGCCAAGGATATCCACCAGATTGGGTGCATTTCGAACATTCTGCAGCTGCTGAAGCTGCCCGACGGCACGGTCAAGGTACTGGTCGAAGGGGTCCAGCGCGCCCGAATTCTGGGTATCGATGAGGACGAGGAGCACTTCACCTGTCGTTACGACCCGATCGTGTCCGAAGAACCGGCCGAGGGTCCCCAGATCGAGGGGTTGCGGCGGACGATCCTGGCGCAGTTCGACCAGTACGTAAAACTGAACAAGAAGATCCCGCCCGAGATCCTCGCGTCACTGGGCGGCATCGAGGACGGCGGTCGCCTGGCCGACACCGTCGCTGCCCATCTGCCGATCAAGATCGAACACAAGCAGGACGTGCTCGAAACGATCGCGGTCGGCGAGCGCCTCGAGCGGCTCCTGACCCAGATCGAAACCGAACTCGACATCCTCCAGGTGGAGAAGCGCTTGCGCGGCCGGGTCAAGCGCCAGATGGAGAAGAGCCAGCGCGAGTACTACCTGAACGAGCAGGTCAAGGCGATCCAGAAGGAGCTCGGCGAGGGCGAAGAGGGCGCCGACATGGAGGAACTAGAGAAGAAGATCAAGTCTGCCCGGATGCCCAAGGAGGCGCTCAAGAAGGTCGAGGCGGAGCTCAAGAAGCTCAAGCTGATGTCGCCGATGTCGGCCGAGGCGACCGTGGTGCGCAACTACATCGACGTGCTCATTGGCCTGCCGTGGAAGAAGAAGAGCAAGATCAGCGAAGACCTGGTGCACGCCGAGAAGGTGCTGGACGAAGACCATTTCGGGCTCGAAAAGGTCAAGGAACGGATTCTCGAGTACCTCGCGGTGCAGCAGCGGGTCGACAAGCTCAAGGCGCCGATCCTGTGCCTGGTCGGTCCGCCGGGGGTCGGCAAGACTTCGCTGGGGCAGTCGATCGCCCGCGCAACCAACCGCAAGTATCTGCGCATGGCGTTGGGCGGGGTGCGTGATGAGGCCGAATTCCGCGGCCATCGGCGGACCTACATCGGCTCGATGCCGGGCAAGATCCTGCAGAACATCTCGCGCATTGGCGTGCGTAACCCGCTGTTCCTGCTCGATGAGGTCGACAAGATGGGCGCCGACTTCCGCGGCGACCCGGCGAGCGCGCTGCTCGAGGTGCTCGATCCGGAACAGAACAATACCTTTGTCGACCACTACGTCGAGGTCGAATACGACCTCTCCGACGTGATGTTCGTGGCGACCGCCAACACGCTCAATATTCCGCCGGCACTGCTCGATCGCCTCGAGGTGATCAAGATCGCCGGCTATACCGAGGAAGAGAAGGTTGGCATCGGCCTGCGCTATCTGCTGCCCAAGCAGATCAAGAACAACGGTCTCAAGGCCGGCGAAATCGAGGTCAGCGAGGCGACGATCCGGGCGATCATCCAGCTGTACACCCGCGAGGCGGGCGTGCGCGGTCTGGAGCGCGAGTTGAGCAAGATCTGCCGCAAGACGGTCAAGATGCTGCTGCTCAAGCGCACCGATGGCAAGGTCGTCGTGAGCCCCGAAAACCTGGAGAAATTCCTCGGGGTGCGCCGCTTCACGTTCGGTGTCGCCGAGCAGGAAGATCAGGTCGGGCAGGTGACAGGACTGGCGTGGACCGAAGTCGGTGGCGAGTTGCTGACGATCGAGGCCGCGGCGGTGCCGGGCAAGGGCAAGACCACCTTCACGGGTAAGCTCGGCGACGTGATGCAGGAGTCGATCAAGGCCGCGATGACGGTAGTGCGCCAGCGGGCCAAGCGCCTGGGCATTGCTGCCGACTTCCACGAGAAGCTCGACATCCACATTCACGTTCCCGAAGGCGCTACTCCGAAGGACGGACCGAGCGCTGGCGTGGCGATGACTACCGGGCTGGTCTCGGTGCTCACCAACGTTGCAGTTCGTTCCGACCTGGCGATGACCGGCGAGATAACGTTGCGTGGCGAAGTGTTGGCGATCGGGGGCCTCAAGGAGAAGTTGCTTGCGGCCCAGCGCGGCAACATCAAGACGGTGCTGATCCCGGAAGAGAACGTCAAGGATCTGGCCGAGATTCCCGACAACGTCAAGAACACGCTCGAGATCATTCCGGTGCGCTGGATTGATCAGGTGCTTGATCTGGCTTTGGTGAGCAAGCCAAAACCGCTCGTGCCGGGAGAATCGGCGGCGAAGAGCGACGACGCGGTGGCGGATAAATCGGGCGGCAGCGGAGCAGACGTTCGCCCACATTGATGGTGAGACCACCGCGTTGGGCAGGCCGAGGCAGGGCGCGGCTTGACACGTGGTGGTCCACAACGATTTAATAGCCCCTCAGCGTTGCAGACGCGACGTCCGACCGATTTTCATTCATGTCAATTTTTCGACATGACCAACCAGTCCTAACGAATCGAATCGAGGGGTACTTTCATGAATAAAACCGAACTGATCGACCACATTGCCGACAAGGCGGACATTTCGAAGGCGGCTGCCGGGCGCGCGTTGGACGCGTTTGTGGGCGCGGTTCGTACTACCCTGCGCAAGGGCGGTACCGTGACGATGGTCGGCTTCGGGACGTTCGCCGTCACCAAGCGCGCTGCTCGTGTCGGTCGTAATCCCCGCACCGGCGACAAGATCAAGATCAAGTCCGCCAAGGTGCCGAAGTTCCGTCCCGGCAAAGGGCTGAAAGAAGCCTTGAACTGAACCAGAACAGCCCGGTTATTCGTATATAATTGCGGGCTGTTGCCTTTCGCCAGCTAAGGGTGCTTAGCTCAGTTGGTAGAGCGGCGCCCTTACAAGGCGTAGGTCGGGAGTTCGAGCCTCTCAGCACCCACCAAAGCGCAAACCAGTTTCAGCGGAGTGGTAGTTCAGTTGGTTAGAATACCGGCCTGTCACGCCGGGGGTCGCGGGTTCGAGTCCCGTCCACTCCGCCATCGTCTAAAAGCCACCGCGACCCGGTGGCTTTTTTCTTGGTGACGCCCGCAGGGCGCGGCCCTCGGCGGGTCGGCCCATTCTCTGTTTGCGGCCGTGGCGCGAATTCAGGCGATCTTGGCCCGTAATTGCTGGCCATTCTCAGTGGCCGAGATTGGCGACCCGTCTTTTGCGCAAGCACGGACGCTGACCAATCAGCCAGACCAAGAGCACGGGGCGCCGCAGCGCCCCTTGATGGTCGTCCTACGCCGCTCAATGTTCGAAGCCAAGCACCCGGCGCTGCTCCGCCCAATCCATCGGTAGTGGTGCCATCGCCAGCAGGCGTTTGACGCCCAGATCGATCGGCTGCTCCCCGCGCACGAACTTCTCCACGAGGTCCGGTGCCCGGAAGGCCAGATACAGCACCCGCGTCACATCCTTGCTCGCCAGGCCGTATTCCTGTGCGATCGACAACACACTGTCACTGCGCCCCGAACTCAGGCTCGTAAACCATCGTTGCGCCTTGGCCAGCAACGCCACCAGCCGCGGGTTGTAGGGCGGGTCGGTGATGCACATCCGGTACTGCGCGCCTGCCAGCACAATGTTGTGGGCATCAGCGTCAAGCGCGTTGCCGCACAGTAGGCGGAGGTCCCCGAGTTGCCAGAGGTCGCCGACTCGGCTCACCACCTCGTCAATGATGTTGTCTTCGCGGAGGTCATCTGGGTTGCTTGGGCTGTCCTCGAACATCAGGTCGACTTACGCGGTGCTAAATCCGGTGACCTCGACGTCGAAGCCGCCCTGGATAAGCAGTTCCATCTCACTCTTGAGCAGCGGCAGATCCCACGCCCAGAGCAAAGCGATCTTGTTGTCGGAGATCACATAGGAGCGTTTGTCGGGGTCGCTCAGACCAGAAATGGCAAGGGTCGGGCGGGACGAATTTGAGGCCCAACTCTTCGCTGATCGACGGCTTGAGGGACTCAGCGCACTGCTGGGCGGGCTTCTTCATCGGGATGCTCCATTGGTCAGGTTGAGCCGCCCTGCACCAAAAGAAAGTTTGGGTGCGGGCTTTGCGATTCCACGGCCCCATCCGGCGCTGCAGCAACTGTGCCAGCCGATCGTGGACGATCCTCTGAGCCTCGGCAATCCGTCCGCGGGTCTCCGGTTCCATAGGCTCTGCCAACACGTGGTCGAGCGCTGTCTCGTTGAGTAGCCGGCGCTCGAGAGCACCGAAATCGATAGTGTTTCCGGCTGCCACCGTAAGCGCAAATTGCCGTCGTGAAAACCAATGTCGTTTTGCCTTTCCGTGCCCGTGCTGAAATCGAGTACTATCGGTTCACACAATAACCACAATGAATGAAAGGATTACAAGAGGGCAAGGAGTTTGTTTCCCCTGATTGAAGTTTCCGGTTCCGCGCGCGAGCGTGGGCAACAGCACGGCCACCAGGCGAAAGCGCGGATCGAGCGCTCGATCGCCACCTACGCGCGCCTGTTCGCGTATTGCGGCATCGACTGGCAGGGTGCGCAGCGGCTGGGCGCGGGTTATCGGGACATTATCGGTGACTTGGATACGGGGCTGCTGGCCGAGATCGAAGGGATCGCATCTGGCGCCGGCAGGAATGTCGATGAAATTCTTGCGCTCAATGCACGCACGGAGATCCTGCCGCCGAGCTACCCGGGCGAACCGCATCCGGATGGACTGAGAATCGCCTCTATCAACGCGAAAAGAGGCGTGCCGGATTGGGGAGAATGCACTGCCGTCGCGGTGAAACCTGGTCAGAGCAAGACCGGCACCACGCTCCTGGCGCAGAACTGGGACTGGCTAGGCGCCCAGCGTGCCACGGTAGTGCTGCTGCGCGTGCGTGATGCTGGCGGCGCGGCCTGCCTCACGCTCACGGAGGCCGGCATGCTTGCCAAAATCGGCGTCAACGATCGCGGTTTTGGCGTTTGCCTGAATATCCTGCGCTCCTCCGACGATGGCAGCCATCCAGGCGTTCCGGTACACGTGCTCCTGCGCGCGTTGCTCGGACGCGATAGCGTCGCCGACGCAGTGGCGTTCGCTTCCAGTTTGACCTTCGGCGCATCGTCCAACGTGCTCTGTGCCGACGCGTCAGGCGACATCGCGGCGCTGGAGTTCTCTCCGCGCGGTCTGGAGGTCATTCACGGCACGGATGCGCCTCTGTGCCACACCAACCATTTCCTCTCTCCAGGTTCGGCGAAGTACCAGGTTCCGCTCGTGACCAGCATGTCGAGCGTGCCTCGGCTTGAGCGCATCACCACGCTCACCCGTGCGCACACGGGGAAGTTTTCGTCCACCGACCTACAGCGCATGCTTAGCGACGAATCCGACGGCTACCTGTCGATCTGTCGCCGTCCAGACCCGAACGTGGCGCCCGAGGCCTGCATCGAAACGGTCGCTTCGGTAGTGATGGACCTGGGGGGGCGTGTTATGCACATCGCGCCCAACGTGCCGTCAAAGGTCAATTTCGTGCCGGTGGCACTTGACAAGACCTAGCAGTAGAGAGGACTGCTGCGCGTTCCGGAGAAGCATTTGCGTTCGTATAACTGATGTAACAAGGAAGTGAGTAGTTTTTGTGTCTAAACAACTCAAGGAGGAGTGCTCGTGATTACTCGGCGGAATTTCCTACAATATTCAGTCCTTGCGGCCCCGGCGTTGACCGGTTTTCGTGAAGTATTTGCACAGTCCGACACAATTCAATTTGCCGGCGCCAACCCGATATCTGGCGCCTTTGCGGCAAATGGAACGTACTCCACAATGGGATTGAAGTTGGCGATAGAAACATACGGCAAGCTGATGGGCAAAAGTCTAGGTTACACCGTTATTGACACCGAAGCCAAGCCCGCCACTGCTGTCCGCAAGGTGCAGGAGGCAATGCAGAATAATGGTATTCGCTTCTTCAGCGGTGCTGCGCTGTCTTCGGTAGCGCTGGCGATGGGCAAAGAGATCGATAAGTCCGGGGGCGTCTATATGACTTCTGCCGGCGCCGATGAAATTACCGGAAGTGAATGCAATCGCGCGACGTTTAGGTGGTCGGTGCCAACATTTGGTGCAATTGAACAGACCGTGCGGCCATTGCTCAGCATCTTGCCGAAGGCGAAGCGCTGGTACACAATTACACCCCAATATGTTTTCGGTGAAGGCCTGTTGAGCGCAGCTAAGGCAGTTTTTGAGGAAAAAGGCATCGAGCATGTAGGGAACAGCTATCACTCGCTCGCCGAAAAGGAGTTCAGCGGCTACCTTACGAACGCCATTTCTACCAAACCGGACGTACTATTATTACTAAATTTCGGTTCGCAAGCCTCGGCCGCAATGCGTCAAGCGATCAATTTTGGCATGAAAAAAAACATGACCATAGTGATGGCCTGGGCTTCTGGTCTAGAACAATTCGAATCGTTGGGCGCGGATCTATGTAGCGATGTATATTTCGGCGCGCAATATTGGCACACAATCAACGCGCCTTACAATAAGACATTCGTCGCCCTCGTAAATGAACACCTAAAGATTGACCCTAACTACAGCCTAGCTAGCTCTTATGTGTGCACCAAACTTATACTGGACGGCATCGCTAAGGCCAACAGTACTGATCCGAAGGCGGTTATCGCGGCAATGGAAGGCATGAAGTACGCAGGGATCACCGGTGACGAGGAAATCCGCAAAGCCGACCATCAGGTAATCAAGAATTACTATCTGCTCAAGGGAAAATCCAAGGATAAAATGCAGAACAAGAATGATTATATGGATATGGTTTCGTCGGGCAAATCATTTCTTCCTTTAGACAAGACTCTGTGCAAAATGGCTTGACATCGCCATTGTGAATCGGTAGTTCTGAATCGGAGGCAACTGCGTGTGAACGCCGTTGCCTCCACCTGCACTGGGCTGACTCGATATGAGCATATATCTACTTCAAATAATAAATGGCATTGGTATTGGGATGCTCTACTTCCTCATGTCGGTGGGGCTTAGCATTGTTTTTGGATTGCTAGGTTTTGTTAATTTTGCGCATGGCTCTTTCTTCATGCTCGGTGCCTATATTTGTTTTGAAATTTCCCAATCTGCTCTGGGTTTTTGGTGGGCGCTGATTCTCGCGCCCCTGATAGTTGGCGCGTTTGCTTGGCTGACCGAAAAATTCTTGCTGCGTTTCGTGTACCAATTGCCGCATGGGTTTCATATCCTTCTCACACTAGGTGTCGCGCTGGTACTGCAGGAAATGGTTATTATCTGGTGGGGCCCTATTGGAAAGGAAATTTCGCCGCCTGACCTGCTGCGGGGCGTCGTAATCCTCGGTGACTTTGTCTACCCAATTTACCGCCTGTTCGTGATTGCCGTTACTACCCTCATGGCACTGCTACTGTGGTGGCTGCTAGATGGGACACGTCTGGGATCTATTGTTCGCGCCGGAAGCGAATCGACCGAAATGGTTGCGTTGCTGGGTATCAATATCAATCGCATAGTAAGTTTGATATTTGCCCTCGGCACAGGCGTGGCCGGCTTGGCGGGCGCCCTTGCTGCCCCGATTCGCGGTGCGGAACCTTTCATGGGTACCGAGGCATTGGGTATTGCGTTCGTGGTTGTGGTGACTGGCGGCATGGGTAGCTTTGGGGGCGCACTTGGCGGGGGGCTATTAATCGGCATTGTCCAAAGTTTGATGAGTACAATCTGGCCGGACGGCGCCCACCTGATGATCTACGTCGCAATGGCCGCTGTAATGCTGCTGCGCCCCAGCGGCTTGTTCGGTCGTACCTGAGAACGGAAAACGAAAATGAAGTTGTTGACTCATTATTACTACATCTTGTTAGCGATTGCGACCGCCCTAATACTGCCTTTTGTGTTGAGTTCTGGTTCGCTAGCAAGCGAATTGCTGATCTTTGCGTTGGCAGCTTTGGGGTGCAATTTGCTACTCGGTTACACCGGCCTCATGTCATTCGGTCAGGGCATTTTCTTCGGACTCGGCAGCTATGCCGCCGGGTTAAGCCTGCTGTACTTGCGCGTCCCGCTGTTAGTTGCGCTGATGGCCGCTGTGGTGCTCGGCGCGGTCGCGGCGGCCGCGGTGGGATGGATCGCGATTCGCCGGCGCGGCATATACTTTTCGCTGCTTACCCTAGCACTTGGTCAGATGTTTTATTTCCTGGCTTACACGCTCAGGGATATCACCGGCGGAGACAACGGCCTGTTGAATATTCCACGGCCATCGATTTCAGTTTTCAATATCACGCTCCTTCCGAATGAGACACAGTGGCAATACTATAGTTTTATAGCTATCGTGTTTGTCGTCGCATTTGCTTTACTTCAACGGGCAGTCGATTCGGTGCTCGGGCGTACGCTTCTGGCAATCCGCGACAACGAGGCGCGTGCCGCTGCGTTAGGTTATAACGTCAAGTTTTTCAAGCTGGTGGCTTTTACTTTATCGGGCGCGATCACCGGGCTTGCCGGAGCCTTGTACGCGGTGCTCATTGGAGTTGCACCGCTGGAAAGTATCCAGTTACAAGCAAGCGAGTCGATCCTGATCATGACAGTGATTGGCGGCACGGGTAATCTGTTCGCGTCAGTGCTTGGCGCCGGGCTGTATGTGCTTGCAGGCGATTGGTTTTCTACACTATGGCCGCGTTGGCTGATGCTGCTTGGGATCCTGCTGATCGTTGTCAGCCTTTACATGCAAAAAGGTCTGTGGGGACTTGGTGCCCAACTGGTTGAGCGCGTGAAGTCGATTCCGATCCGCAAGGCTCGGTCGGACATCAAGCAGGAGCGGAATCCATGACCGTGGCTATTCTGGAAGCAGTGAACATAGTGAAACGCTACGGTAAGTTCACCGCGGTCAATGGCGTCACATTAAGGGTGATGGCGCACACTGTGCACTCGGTTATTGGCCCCAACGGCGCCGGTAAAACGACGCTATTTCATGCCCTGACGGGGGTTGTGCCGATCAACGAAGGAAGCATCACTGTTGACGGTGTGGAAGTATCGCATCTACCCGGGCACAAGAGGGTCCTCAAAGGGCTGACACGCTCATTCCAGGTGACCAGCCTATTTCCGAACCTGAGCGTGCATGAAAACCTCCGCCTGGCGGCGCAAGGCCGCAATCCGGCGCAGGCGCTTCATTTGTGGCGTTCAGCGGAGTCACTCACTGCGGCCGGTGAAAAAGTGGACGTTTTGCTAGAACGCCTTAACTTGAGCGCGATGGCTTCCCGCGCGGCAGGAGAACTTCCCCACGGTCAACAGCGTCGACTCGAAGTGGGGATGGCGATGGCTGGGCAGCCCAAAGTCATTCTTTTGGATGAACCAACATCCGGCATGGGGATCGAGGATATCAGCGCCATGAAACGTCTGATCCATGATCTGCGCGAGGAGTACGCAGTGGTCTTAATCGAGCACAACATGGATATTGTGATGGATATTTCAGATACCGTCACTGTCATGCAACTGGGACAGGTGCTGGTAGAGGGCAAGCCGGGCGAGGTCAGCAATGATGAACGTGTGCGCCATGCCTATCTGGGTAGCGTGACTACCGAGGACAACGCATGATACTGGAAGTGCAGGAAGTTCACAGCTACTACGGTAAGAGCCATATCGTTCAGGGCATCTCGATTGCCGTTGACGAAGGGGAGTTAGTCACGCTTCTCGGTCGCAATGGCGCCGGCAAAACGACGACGCTGAAGACCATCGTTGGCGTCGTACCTCCGCGGCAAGGCAATATTCTGTTCATGGGCAATAATGTCGCAGGATGGCCTCCATATCGCATTGCCACGCTCGGGGTATGTTTGGTTCCTGAAGGTCGCGGCATCTTCAAATTGTTGAGCGTTGAAGAAAATCTAAAAATGGCTGCTCGTAAAGACTCTCCATGGCAGCTGACGGATATTTACGCAATGTTCCCCAGACTGAAAGAACGCCGCAAGAACAGTGGGGCGCAGTTATCGGGAGGGGAGCAACAAATGCTCGCAATTGGACGGGCATTGACGACGAATCCGAAACTCTTGCTCCTGGATGAACCGGTGGAAGGACTGTCCCCGGTGCTCGTCAGTGAAATTGTGGCCCAGCTGAAACGAATCAAAGGGTCGGGCATGCCTATTATTTTGGTCGAACAAAATCTACAAGTCTGTACCCAGCTCGCAGATCGACACTACATTATTGAACAGGGGCTTATTGTTTATGAGGCGACTAATTCCGATTTTCTGGCCGACCACGAAGTAAAGAACCGTTATCTTGGTGTCAATGTACGCCAATAGCAATGAGCCGATTGCACACGCAATAAATCTCAAGGCCATGACCGGCAGTACCGAATAAGTGGCGACTCGTTGCCTTTCCGTGAGAAACACAAAAATAGCAGGTCTAACTTATCATTTATGAGAATGAGAGGAAGGATATGATCGACCTCATGCAATTGCCCTTTGATACCGAAACGATGCTAGCGGGCCTTCGCCGTTGGGTCGAGTGCGAAAGCCCAACCTACGACGCGCGGAGTGTAAACGGCATGATGGATGTCGCCACGCGCGATTTTGAGGTAAGCGGCGCACAGGTTGAGCGCATTGCGGGACGCATGGGGTTTGGTGATTGCATTCGGGCAAGTTTCCCGCATCCAAGAAAGATGCCCGGTATCCTCGTGATGGGGCATATGGATACGGTCCATCCCCTCGGTACGCTGTTGAAGCTTCCGTGGAAGCTGGATGGCGGCAAATGCTTTGGGCCCGGGATCATGGATATGAAGGGCGGGAGTTACGCGGCGCTAGAGGCGGTGCGGCAATTGCGCTACGCCAACATCGCGACGCCTCTTCCTCTGACGTTTCTGTTCACGAGTGATGAAGAGGTTGGAAGTCCAAGTACTCGCGAGATGATTGAAGCCGAGGCCGCCAAACACAAGTACGTTCTAGTGCCGGAACCAGCGCACGCCGAGAGGAGTGTGGTCACTGGCCGCTACGCGATCGCGCGTTTTGATCTCGAAGCCATCGGGCGGCCAAGCCATGCGGGCGCGCTGCTGGGCGACGGGTGTTCCGCCATTCGCGTCATGGCCGACATGATCGCGGTGATTGAGTCCATGACGACGCCCGATTGTACCTTTAGCGTTGGGGTCGTTCATGGGGGGCAATGGGTCAACTGCGTGGCGAGTTCATGCACTGGACAGGTGCTGTCGATGGCCAAGAAGCAATCTGATCTCGACAAGGGCATCGACCGCATGTTGGCGTTGACCAAAACCGATGATCGGAATGGCAAATTCGTCGTCACGCGCGGCGTGACGCGACCGGTGTGGCAGCCGAACATCAAGACAATGGCACTTTATGAAACCGCAGCTCGTATCAACGAGTCGCTCGGGCTGGAATTGAGCCACATGAGCGCCGGCGGCGGGTCGGATGGGAACTTTACTGGGCAGATGGATATTGGAACGCTTGACGGGTTGGGGGTTCAAGGAGCCGGACTCCACACTCTAGGTGAACACATCCTTGTCGATAGCCTTGCCGAGAGGGGTCGGTTGATGGCCGGATTGTTCGCCGAATTGACGTAAATATGTAAGTGAATGCACGGTAGCGAAAATTTATTTCCAACGAACGGCGCTGGAGAGATCATTAGCATAGGGGCGACTTCGTGGCAGAGTTAATTTGACGAAGTCGACAATTGGATTCGGGAAATTTCGGAAATAATGAGGGAAAGGAGATAAACCAATGCGTTTACTGTTGGCGATGTTCAAACATGAAACTAATACGTTTTCGCCCGTCCCCACGCCATTTGAGCGTTTCTTTAATGGTCAATCCACTGCGCTGCTTGGCGACAAGGCGGTTGCCGCTTATCGGGGTACTGGCAGTGCACTCGCTGGTTATCTCGAAATCGCACAACGGCATCGCGCGGAAATTGTATTGCCCGTGGCTGGGGAGGCGTGGCCGAGCGGACCGGTGGATGACGCGGCTTATCACCGCATCAGCGACATGATCCTGGAGCAAGTATCAAAAGGTGGATTCGACGGGATTATGCTTGATTTGCATGGTGCAATGGTCACTGAATCGCTCGAAGACGGCGAAGGCAATTTGTTGAAACGGATACGCGAATTAGATGCAAAAACACCGGTCGGCGTTACCCTCGACATGCACGCCAACATGTATGACGACATTATCCGGTACGCCACCGTTGTCAATGGTTATCATACTTACCCGCATGTGGATATCTACGAAGCGGGATTGCGCACTGCCGATCTCATTGTCCGTACTATAGCAGGCGAAATCAAACCTGTTATCGCATGGGGCAACAGGCCTATGTTGCCACACGTATTGTGCCAAGGGACGCACAGGGAACCAAACAAATCGCTGCAAGCAAAGTGCATCGCCCTCGAGCGCGAAAAACTGTTGGCCGGGTCACTCTTTGTTGGCTTCCCGCAAGCCGATATTACGAACGCTGGGTTAAGTGTAGTGGTCTGCACCGACAATGATCCCGAGCTTGCACGAACAATATGCGATGAGTTGTTGAACGATGCGTGGGATGCGCGCAAACAGTTCGTCTACGAATCCGAACCTCTCGAACAATCGGTAGCACGCGCCAAGAAAATAACGGAAGGTCCGATCGTCCTGCTCGATCATTGCGATAACTGTGCCTCAGGCGGTACGCTGGATTCTACCGTCGTGCTTGGTGAAATACTGAAACAGGGGCTAGATAACGTGGTTTTTTACGCAATCAAAGATCCGGCATCTGCGCAGCAGGCGGCGCGTGCTGGGGTTGGCTCTAATGTGACCCTAACGTTGGGAGGCAAAGTTCCCATGCCGGCGCTTCGCGAAAAGAGTCATCCAATCGAAATCAACGGTAAGGTAAAGATAATCTTTGATGGCGTTTTCAAGAACCGCGGACCCATGTATAAAGGTATTGAAAACAATACTGGCCTCACCGTGGTTGTTGACACCGGCAAGGTCGAGATCGTCATTATTTCAGAGGACTTTGAGCCATTCGATATCAGTTGTCTGCTTTCCGTTGGCATTGATCCATTGCAAAAACAGTATATCGCGCTAAAAAGCCGGGTTCACTGGCGCGCCGGTTTCGGCGAGCTCGCCCGGCAATCCATAGATTGCGCGGGATTGGGTGTGACTACGTCTGATTACAATCAGTTGGTGTATAAGAATGTGCGGCGGCCAATTTTTCCATTGGATTCGATGTAACCCTCAGACGGCCACGCGCGAAAGGGTGCAATTATTTTGGCGGAGTCCATCAGCAATATGAGCCAAATATGCCCCAATGAGACAAACCAGCGTATGCGTGGCTGCGGTACGCAAATCTTCGACTGATCTCGGCTATGTCGCAATGAACGCGATGCTCTCGATCGCCAGACCGGCATGATGGACTTGTACCAGAATATTTCATTGAAGGATCACCATGCCGTTCAAAATTGTCATTGCGCGCGTCAACCATGAAACGAATACGTTTTCGCCGATAGCCACACCGCTCGGTGCGTTCGGATTGCTTGGACCCGAGTGGGGCGAACACGCCTACCGCGACCAGAAGGGTGCGCGCACGGCGATGGGCGCCTTTTTGGATATCGCCGAGTCCATCCCCGAAGCGGCAATAGTTACGCCTGTGGCGGCGATGGCTTATCCGAGCGGAACGGTGGCAGGTGATGCATACCACGAAATAAGTGAGGCCATTCTGGCTGCGGTCGGGCAGGGCTGCGATGCGATCATGCTCGACTTGCACGGCGCGATGGTTTCGGAAGGGGCCGACGACGGGGAAGGTACTCTGCTCGAAAAGATCCGGAGCATCGCCGAGCACGTGCCGATGTGTGTCGCGCTCGATTTGCACGGCAACGTGACAGAGAAGATGGTCTCGAATTGCGACATCATCGTTAGCTTCAAGACTTACCCCCATATTGATATGTACGAAACCGGTGCACATGCAGGGCGGCTGCTGCTCGACATGATCCAGGGGCGCGCCAAACCGGTGATGAGGTGGTGTCAACTGCCGCTTCTGTCACACACAATGAAAAGCAATACGTCGGAAGGCGCGATGCAGCGCGCAGTCGCCGCTGCGAAAGCGGCCGAGGCGGAGCGCGGCGTGCTCGCGGTATCGGTTCTCGCCGGATTCTCGCTGGCCGATTTCAAAGATGCCGGGATGTCCGTCGTCGTCGTGGCGGACAACGACGTGGACCTTAGTAGTACTGTCGCGGAGCGCATCGCCCGGCAGATTTTAGATGACCGTGATGGATTCATTTACGCGAGCGAACCGCTGGCACAATCTCTCGCGCTCGCCAAGGAACTCGCAACGGGAAGTGGATCCGGCCCCGTGCTGTTGCTCGATCACAGCGACAACGTGATGTCCGGTGGTTCCTGCGACACAATGGATGTGTTGATGGCGGCCCTCGAAGCTGGGTTGGCCGACATCGCCGTCGGGCCGATTTGCGATCCGGAAGCGGTTGCGCAGCTGGTTAAGGCTGGTGTCGGTGCGACAGTGCGCGACATCGCGCTCGGGAACAAGATTCCAAGAACGGGCGAACGTCACTCGCAGCCTCCACATCTTTCCGGTGTCGTGCGGACAATTTCCGACGGCGACTTTAACGTCACGGGTCCGATTTATACTGGATCTACCGTTCATATGGGGCGGACGGTGGTTCTCGACATTGGCACAGCGGATATCATCGTCACGGAAGAACGCATCGAACCGTACGATCTCGGCGTATTCACCAGCGTCGGCATTGACCCAGCCGCCAAGTCCTTCTTGCTCTTGAAGTCGCGCATGTACTGTCGACCGGTTTTTGTTCCCGTCAGTAAAGGGTTGGTCGAATGCGATTCGGATATTGGTGGGCCGACGAGCTCCAACTATGCAAACTTCTCCTTTCGCAAGGTGCGACGTCCCATATTTCCACTCGACGCAGACTGAATCGCCCCGCCCCAAGGAAAGTTTGGTTGCTAATCTTCAAGTCAACCCGAATTTCGGTGTCAGACTTCGGCATGCAGTTCGCGTTGCGCGGCGCGCATATTGACGCGACCGGGTCGCTGATGAAGGACCAGAATTCCCTGTTCTGATCGCACGCAGATCGGCTTGAGGTTTTGGCGTATGCCGCCCCTTGCCTGCGACACAAGCCGGTTCATGCGCGGCGTGCTTGGCAAATTGCCGCAGAATTCCCAGTTAATTTCCCTGGTACAGGGAAAATCCCGCCGGTGACGGGTTCGGCCAAGACTTCGTCCACCGCCAGCTACCCAACAAACAAGCGTCCCTCGGGGCGCTTTTTTGTTGGTCAAGCCCGCGGGGCGCAGCCCTCGGCGGGTCGGTCCATTCTCTGTTTGCGGCCGTGGCGCGAATTCAGCCTGAGCATTGACGGCTTCATCTTCCGGTTTGGCGATTCAATCGACAGCCACGAAGTCGATGTATCCGCGCTCCACGTCCGCCAACACCAGCTTGACACGGATCTTCTGGCCGACCTCGAGGCCGCGCGGGCTGGACTCAAGCCGGCCTTCGGCCGGCGGCGCGAAGATGCGTACCCAAAGCCCGGACTCCGAACTGCCGGTCACGATGGCGTCGTATTGCTGGCCGACATGGGATTCGAGCACCAGCGCGGCTTCGGACTTGCGCATCCGCCGCTCGACCTTGCGGGCGGCATCTTCCTGTGCGCTGCAGTGTTCGGCGAGTGCCCCCAGTTCGGCCACGCTATAGGGCGGCTGGCGCCCGGTCAGGATGGCCTTGACCATGCGCAGCGTGATCAGGTCGGGAAAGCGCCGGTTTGGCGCTGTGGAGTGGGTGTAGTCGCGTACCGCCAGGCCAAAGTGGCCAATCGGCGGCCCCCCCGGATGCTCTACCACGTATTCGCCCGAGCCCATCAGCTTGACGATCACCAGCGAGAGATCGGGAAACCGCAGCGGGTCGGCCCGGTGACGTTTGGCCAGGAAGGCAGCTAGCGCGACCGAGTCGGGCTTCTTCGGCAGGCTCTCGCCGTACTTGCGGGCCACCTCCACGATGCGCAGCCAGCGCTCGGGCGAGCGCACCACGCGGCGCAGTGAGGCGCCGCCGGCGGCGGCCAGGAAGCGCGCGCTGCACTCGTTGGTCGCGATCATGAATTCCTCGATCAACTGCCGCGCACGGTTCTGGACCTGCTGCCGGATCTCCACCACGCGTTCGCCGTCGAACACGGCGCGGGGCTGAAAGGTTTCGAGCTCAAGCGAGCCCTCGGTATGCCGGCGCACGCGCAGTCGCTGGGCGACCTCGTCCTGGCTTCGCAGCTGCCCGTCGAGCCCGGCGACGGCGCGCGCGGCTTCGGGCAACGCGCCGTTGCCTTCGATCCATGCCGACAAAGCGTCGTAGGCCAGTTTCGCGTGGTTGCGTACTGTCGCCCGGTAGAGGGTGGCCTGCGTGATCGAAGCGTCGGGCGCGACGACCATCTCGGTGACGAGCGCAAGCCGGTCCTGGTCGGCATTGAGCGAGGTGAGATCGGTCGACAGGCGCTCGGGCAACATCGCAAACACTATCGCCGACGTGTAGACCGAGGTCGTGTTGGTCCAGGCGTGGGTGTCGATGGCCGAACCCTTGGTGACCAGGGCATCGACATCGGCCACCGCCACGAAGATCTTTACGGCGCCGTCTGCCAGCGGCTCGCAGGCGGTGAGTTGATCGAGATCCAGCGAGTCGTCGTTGTCGATCGAACACCAGGGCAGCGCCGTGAGATCGCGGATGTGCGGATCATCGTCGCGGCCAGGTCCGGTGATCGTGGCGAGTTGGGCGTCGACAGCGGCCGTAAACTCCGGCTCCAGTCCACGCTCGACCATCACTTCGCCAGCGATCCGGATGAGGTCGCTGCGATTTGCACGACGTTTCTGGGACATTCATTTCTCCTGTTCCTTCAGTCATCACCTGCCGAGGCGGCGCGGCGGGTCGCGTCATGCCGCCAGGTTCATGACCAACTGCGCTCGTTTGAGTCCCTTTCGACGGTGTTTATGTTGGGCATCGCTGATTGGGGAAAGGTACGTTCCAGCGTCTCCAGGCTACTCGGCCGGTGTCACCTGTTCTGTACGCTGTCGCACATCAAACGCCTCGGTCAATGTCCTTGTTGCGGGCGACAAAGCGCAAGGCGACTCTTGTGACACAGCAAGACTAGCGTAGTGCAGGGGCGCCAGCGCCGCTGCGCTCAGGCGGTCGGGGCGTCACTGAACATGGGTTGCACGTTCCAGATCTCCGTGGCGTACTCCTGGATGGTCCGGTCCGACGAAAACGGCCCCATGGCCGCGATGTTCATGATCGTCTGGCGTGTCCACTCCGAGGGGCGCCGGTACAGATCGTCCACGCGCTGCTGCGTGGCGACGTAATCGTCGTAGTCGGCCAGCAGCTGGTAGTAGTCCGACTCCAGCAGCGCGTGCGTGACATCCTGGTAGCGGTGCGGTTCTTCCGGCGAGAAGGCACCATCGGCAATGCGGTCGATGGCCGTCTTGAGCTCGTAGTTGTTGTCGTAGTAGCGGCGCGGCTGGTAACCATGCGCACGCAGCTCGGCCACCTGATCGGCGCGGTTGCCGAAGATGAAGATGTTGTCCAGGCCCACGTGTTGCGCGATTTCGATGTTCGCACCGTCCCAGGTGCCGATGGTCAGGGCGCCGTTGAGGGCAAACTTCATGTTGCCGGTGCCGGAGGCTTCGGTGCCGGCGGTGGAAATCTGCTCGGACAGATCGGCCGCCGGAATGATTATCTCGGCCATCGTGACGCGGTAGTTCGGGATGAACACCACCTTGAGCAGATTGCCGACCAGCGGGTCCGCGTTGACGACGCGCGCCACGTCATTGATCAGGTGGATCACCTGTTTCGCCATGTGATAGGCGGATGCGGCCTTGCCCGCGAAGATCACCGTGCGGGGCACCCAGTTGGCTTGCGGGTTGGCCAGGATCTGGTGATAACGGGTGATCACGTGCAGGACGTTGAGCAGTTGCCGCTTGTACTCGTGCATGCGCTTGACCTGCACGTCAAACAGGCTCTCCGGGTCAATCCGGATATCGAGCTCGCGGCCGATGTAGTCGGCCAGTCGCCGCTTGTTCTGCTGCTTGGCCAGACGCACGGCGTTGTTGAAGGCCGGCTCGGTGGCCAGCGTGCGCAGGCCGACGAGCTGGTCGAGATGACGGCGCCAGCCGCCGCCGATCCGCCCGTCGATCAGGTTCGCCAGCGGCTGGTTGGCTTGCGCCAGCCAGCGCCGCGGCGTGATGCCATTGGTCTTGCTGCAAAAGCGCTCGGGGAAAGCCCGTGCGAAATCGGCAAAGATGGTCTGCACCATCAGCTCGCTGTGCAGCGCCGAGACGCCGTTGACCTTGTGGCTGGCCAGCACGCAGATATGGGCCATGCGCACGCGCCGGTTGCCGCTTTCATCGATCAGCGAAAGACGGCGCAACAGCTCCTGCTCGGCTGGGAAGCGCTCGTGCAGGCTGGCCAGAAAACGGGTGTTTAGGTCGTAGATGATGCGCAGGTGCCGCGGCAGCAGTCGGCCGATCAGGTCCACCGGCCAGGTTTCCAGCGCCTCCTGCATCAAGGTATGGTTGGTGTAGCTGAAGATGCGGCTGCACAGTGACCAGGCAGCATCCCAGTCCAGCCGGTGCTCGTCAACCAGCAGGCGCATGAGTTCGGGCACGGCCAGCGCGGGATGGGTGTCGTTGAGGTGAATGGCGACCTTGTCGGCCAGTTGGTCAAGGCTGCTGTGGTCCTTCAGGAAGCGGCGCAACAGATCCTGCAGCGACGCGCTGACAAAGAAAAACTCCTGCCGCAGCCGCAACTCGCGGCCGTGATCTGAGCTGTCGTCCGGGTAGAGCACGCGCGAAACGTTCTCGGATTCGTTCTTGGCCTCCATGGCGCGCATGTAGTCGCCCTTGTTGAAGGCGTCCAGGTTGATGGCGCTGCTGGCGCGTGCCGACCACAGCCGCAGCGTGGCCACCGAAGTCATCTCAAAGCCCGGTACGGCACTGTCGTACGCGGTGGCGATCACGGCGTCGGTATCGACCCATCTCACGCGGCCGTTCTCGGTGGCGAGCCGGCCCCCGAAGTGCACGTCATAGCTGAACTCGGGCCGCATGAACTCCCAGGGATTGCCGTTGACCAGCCAGCCATCGGGCTCCTCCACCTGCTGGCCGTCAACGATGCGCTGCGCAAACATGCCGTAGTCGTAGCGTATGCCGTAGCCCATGCCCGGCAGGCCGAGCGTGGCGATGGAGTCCAGGAAACAGGCCGCCAGGCGACCCAGGCCGCCGTTGCCCAGACCGGGGTCGGCTTCCATTTCCAGCAGCGCTTCGAAGTCGGCCCCAAGCTGAGCGCAGGCAGTCTTGGTGTCGTCGTAGATGCCGACCGCCATCAGCGCGTTGGTCAGCATGCGCCCCGGGAGGAACTCCATGGAAAGGTAGTAGACCCGCTTGAGGTCGCGATCCTGCGCCGTGGCGAGCGCCTCGCGCCAGCTGTCCATCACGCGGTCGCGCACGGCATGAAGAATCGCAAACAACCAGTCGCGTTGCGTGGCGGAGCGCACGTCCTTGCCGACGGCATAGACCAAGCGGTTTGAGATCGAGCGGCGCAACGCATCGATGGTGTTCGTGGGCTGGTCGAAACTGAAGGGCTGGACGCTGGACATGGGGCCTTTCCGGAGGAAACAGGGAGTGAAACGAACTAGCGCGAGCCGTTCAGGCTGGTCGCATGAGCTGTGCCGGGCGCGGCAGCGATGCGCTGATAAAGGGTGCAGTAGGCCTGCGCGGCGACCTTCCAGTCAAACCTCAGCTGCATGGCATGGCGTCGTACCCTGGCCCAGTCCGCCCGCCGACGGTGGAGGGCGAAGGAGCGGTGCAGGGCTTGGCGCAGGCCGTCGGCGCTGAATTCATGAAACACGAAACCGCTGGCACTGCCACTGCCCAGGGTCTCAGGTGTGCTGTCGGTCACGGTGTCGGCGAGCCCGCCCACCCCATGCACCAGGGGCAGGGCGCCGTAGCGCATGGCATACAGCTGGGTCAGTCCACAGGGCTCGAATCGCGAGGGAACCAGCAGCACGTCCGCGGCGGCCATGATGCTGTGCGCCAGGGCTTCGTCGTATCCGACGCGCACCACCGCCTGCCCCGGGTGGCGCGCTGCGGCGTCGTGCAGGGCGGTCTCTATGCCAGCGTCGCCGCTGCCCAGAACCACCAGCTGGCCGCCGTGCTCCACCAGATCGTCCAGCACGGCGGGCACCAGCTGAAATCCCTTCTGGTCGCTCAGCCGGCTGACGGCGCCAAACAGCAGGGCATCGGGGCGCGGTTCCAGGCCCAGTAGATGCTGCAGCGCACGCTTGGCCCCGGCTTTGCCCGCCATCCGGTTGTATTCGTAGGGCGTCTCAACTAGCGGGTCGCTGGCCGGGTTCCAGACGCTGTAGTCCACGCCGTTGAGGATGCCGCTGAGCCGCTCCGACCGGTGGCGCAGCACGCCATCAAGTCCGCAACCCTGCTCCGGCGTTGTGATCTCACGGGCGTAGCGCGGGCTCACGGTGGTGAGCGCGTCGGAAAACTGCAACCCCGCCTTCATGAACGACAAATGGCCGTGGTACTCGTAACCGTCGATGGTGAACAGCGATTCAGGCAGGCCCAGGGGCGCCAGTGTGTCTCTGGGAAATACGCCTTGGTAGGCGAGGTTGTGGATGGTGAAGACAGTCGCCGGCTTCGGTCCGCCGCCAGCCAGAAGCTGCAGGTACACCGGGGCCAGGCCGGTGTGCCAGTCGTTGGCATGCACCACATCAGGCCGCCAGCGCGCATCACCGCCCAAACCGAGCCAGGCGGCGGCCCAGCTCAAGAGCGCGAAACGCGCAGCGTTGTCAGGCCAGTCGTGGCCGCTGGCGTCCAGGTAGGGGCCACCGCGCCGCTGGTACTGGGCCGGCGCATCCAGCAGGTAGACCTCCTGGCCGGTCGCCCGCACGCGGCCCGGCAAGATGCGCGGCGCAGGCTGCGACGTGCCCGCGATGTCGGGCCCTCCTGCGGCTGGCAGGGCCATGGCGGCCCCTTCGATGTGAACGCCAGCGGCAATCGACGGGAAGGCCGGCAGCAACACCCGCACCTCGCACCCGCTCGCCTGAAGTGCCGCGGGCAGGGCGGCGCATACATCGGCCAGCCCGCCGGTCTTTAGCAGGGGGTACAGCTCGGTGCAGACGTAGAGAATCTTCACGCGCCGGCCTCCCCGGGGACTCCGTCGGCCGCCAGTTTGTCCAGCATCTCGCGGGTGACGAGCACCACGCCTTGTTCGGTGCGGAAGAAGCGGCGTGCGTCTTCGGCCGCGTCGAAGCCGATCGCCATGCCGGCGGGGATCTGGCAGCCCTTGTCGATCACGACCTTGCGCAACCGGCTGTGCCGGCCCACATCGACCTCCGGCAACAGCACTGACTCCTCGACCCTGCTGTAGGAGTGCAGCCGGACCTTCGAAAAGAGCACCGAGTGGCGCGCGTGCGCGCCCGAGATGATGCATCCGCCGGATACCAGCGAGTCAACCGCCATGCCGCGCCGGCCTTCATCGTCGAACACGAACTTGGCGGGTGGCAACTGCTCCTGATGCGTCCAGATCGGCCACTGGCGGTCGTACATGTCCAGGTCGGGAGTGATGCCGGTCAGGTCCAGGTTGGCAGACCAGTAGGCGTCGATAGAGCCCACGTCGCGCCAGTAGGCAGGTGCCTCGGGGCTGCTCTTGACGCACGACATGCCGAACGGGTGGGCCACCGCCTCGCCGCGTGCCACGATGGCCGGGATCAGGTCCTTGCCAAAGTCGCGGCTCGATCCGAGCGCCTGTGCGTCGGCCTTCAGGACCCCGTAAAGGTATTCGGCGTCGAAGACATAGACGCCCATGCTGGCGAGCGCATGGTCGGGTCGCCCGGGCATCGGCAGGGGATGGGCCGGCTTTTCATCAAAGCTGACAATGCGCCGCTGCGCGTCGATGGCCATGACGCCAAAGCCACTCGCTTCTGCCACCGGTACCTCGATGCAGGCCACCGTGCAGTGCGCGCCCTGGGCCACGTGGTCGGCGATCAGGTTGGCGTAGTCCATCTTGTAGATGTGGTCGCCGGCCAGCACGAGAATGTACTCGGGCTCTGCCGCGCGCAGGATGTCCAGATTCTGGTAAACGGCGTCCGCCGTGCCTTGGTACCAGGAGGTCTCGTCGATGCGCTGCTGCGCCGGCAGCAGGTCGATGAACTCGTTGAACTCGCCGCGCAGGAACGACCAGCCGCGTTGCAGATGGCGCAACAGGCTGTGCGATTTGTACTGCGTGACCACGCCGATGCGGCGCACGCCGGAGTTCAGGCAGTTGGAGAGCGCGAAGTCGACGATGCGGAACTTGCCGCCGAAATACACCGCCGGCTTGGCGCGCCGGTCGGTCAGCGCCTGCAACCGCGATCCGCGGCCGCCGGCCAGCACCAGGGCAATGGTGCGGCGGGCCAGTTGGTTGGGTGCGTTCATTTCCATGGGGGCCTCCGTGATCAGCCTGTCTTAGGGGAATGCCAAATATGTGGAAAAGACTTCACGCACGACCATGGGCGCGGGCCATTGACGCGAGTCGTCTGGCGGGCGCGTCGTCGACATCGGACCAGGCGAATCGCCAGGTCCAGCACCCCTCTGCCTGGCCGGGTCTGTTCATGCGGTGGCGTCCGTCCAGGCCCAGCACGTCCTGAAACGGGATCACCAGTGTGTGGGCGACCGATTGCGAGAGCGACTGGATCATCGCCCAGTTGATTTCCTGATCGGCCATCGGGCCCAGATACTCGCGGGCGGCATGGCGCTCGACGTCGCTGGCGTGCTCCCACCAGCCCACCGTGGTGTCGTTGTCATGGGTGCCGGTATAGGCCACCGTGCAAGGCTTGAAGTTGTGCGGCAGATGGGGGTTGCGGGGCGTATCGCCAAAGGCGAACTGCATCACGCGCATGCCGGGAAAACCGCATTCGCGGCGCAGCTGGGTCACCGCATCGGTGATGATGCCCAGATCCTCGGCAATGATCGGCAGCGGACCGAGTTCTTCCCTGAGGGCGTGGAAAAACGCTTTGCCGGGGCCTGCGCACCACTGGCCGCCCTCGGCGGTTGGCTCGCTGGCCGGGATCTTCCAGTACGCCTCGAAGCCGCGGAAGTGATCGAGACGCACCAGGTCCACCTGCGACAACAGGTGTGCCATGCGCTGCTTCCACCAGTGGTAGCCGTCGTGGGCCATGGCGTCCCAGCGGTACAGCGGGTTGCCCCAGCGCTGGCCGGTTGCGCTGAAATAGTCGGGCGGCACGCCGGCCACGGCGCGCGGCTCGCCCCGTTCGTCCAGCAGGAACTGGTCGGCGTGCGCCCAGACGTCGGCACTGTGGTGCGCCACGAAGATCGGCGCGTCGCCCGCAATGTGGATTCCGCGCGCGTGGGCGTCGTGCCGCAGCCGTTGCCACTGCACCTCAAAACGCCACTGGACGAAACGCCAGAAACCCAGATCGAGGCTGGCCTCGTCCTCCACGGCGCGCAAGGCCTGCGGGTCCCGGCGCGCCAGCGGCGCAGGCCACTGGTTCCATGCGGGGCCGCCATGGCGCGCTTGAAGCACCATGAACAGCGCGTAGTCGTCCAGCCATGCGGCCTGGCGCCGGGCAAATTCGGCCAGTGCAGCCCGCTCGGCGTCCGTGGCCCGCTCGACAAAACCCTGCCAGGCCGCGTTCAGGGCGGCCAGCCGGTAGGGGATCACGAGTTCAAAGTCACAGTGACGGAGATCGAAGCCGGGGTCAGCGGGAAGCGCCAGCCAGCCACAGGCCGCCAGATCGTCGAGGTCCACCAGCCAGGGACTGCCGGCAAAGGCTGACGGACTCTGGTAAGGCGAATGGCCCGCCCCGGGTGGGTTGAGCGGCAGGATTTGCCAGAACGTCTGCCCGGCCGAGGCAAGCCATTCGAGGAAATGCCGCGCGGGGGTTCCCAGATCACCGCAGCCGTGGCGCCCGGGCAGGCTGGTCAGGTTCAGCAGCACGCCGCTGGTGCGGCGCGACAACAGGGGGTGAGCGGGGGTGGTGGCCGCGTCCCTCATGCCGGATCCTCGACGAGGTGCTCGTTGAAGGGGGGTAATGGCTGGACCAGAACCACGAAAGTTGGGGCTGCCACCTGCAATGTCGATGACACCGTGGCCGCAGGAGGACCGGAGTGCCCGGCCACCCAGCTGCGCGCGCTGTCAAGCACAACTTCCCATGGGCCCTCGGGCAGGCGCACCTCGACCACCGCGTCGCCTGCCAGCAGGATCAGCATGAGCCGTTCGCGCGCCGGCTCCATGCCATCACCCACGGTGATGACGCAGGACAGCAGGCGGCCGTCGGGAAGCTCCCACGCATTGGTGTCGGGGCGCACACCGTCAGCGGTGCGCCAGGCGATGTCGGGCGCGTGCTCGCCGGCATCCGCCTCGTCGTGGAACCACTGCGGATGGCGCAGACCGGGATAGCGCTGGCGCAGGTGCACCAGGCCGGCCACGAAATCTGTTTGCGTCTCGTCCGCCGCGGCCCAGTCCAGCCAGGTCACGGCATTGTCCTGGCAGTAGGCATTATTGTTGCCTTGCTGGCTGTGCCCCAGTTCGTCACCGGCCAGCAACTGGGGGATGCCCTGGGAGCAGAGCAAAGTGGCCAGCAGGGCGCGGCACCACTGCGCACGCCGGTGCACGATGGCCGGATCGTCGCTCGGGCCTTCATGGCCGGCGTTGGCGCTCAGGTTGTGGTCGTGCCCGTCGCGGTTGTCCTCGCCGTTGCCCTCGTTATGCTTGTGCACATAGGCGGTCAGGTCGGCCAGCGTGAAGCCATCATGGGCGGTGATCATGTTGATGCTGGCCAACGGGCTGCGCCCACTGCTCTGGAACAGGTCGTTCGAGCCCGCCAGGCGCCGACCGATCTGCCCGCGCGTGCAATCGTGCCCGAGCCACCAGGCGCGCGCCGTGTCACGAAACTGGTCGTTCCATTCGTGCCAACGGGCCCCGAAAGCGCCGATCTGGTAGCCCCCGGGCCCGATGTCCCACGGCTCGGCAATGAGCTTGACGCGGGCCAGCGCCGGGTCCTGCGCCAGTGCCGAGAACAGTGCGCCAAAAGGGTTGAAGCGCTGGTCCAGTGCCGGGTCGCGCCCCAGTGCCGCGGCCAGGTCGAAACGGAAACCGTCCACGCCGTAGGCCTGAACCCACCAGCGCAGGCTGTCCATGATCATCTGGACGACATGGGGCTGGCCCATGTCGAACGTATTGCCGCAGCCGCTGGGATTGAGGTGGTGACCCTGAGCGTCCAGCGCGTACCAGCTGGCGTTGTCCAGGCCGCGCCACGACAGCGTCGGGCCCAAAGCGTCGCCCTCAGCCGTGTGGTTGTACACCACGTCCAGGATGACTTCGATGCCGCTGCGGTGCAGCGTGTCCACCATCTGGCGGAACTCCGCCCGAACACCGGCGTCGTCCTGGTCCTGCCCACGGGCCGCAGTCGTCGCATAGCGCGGATCGGGCACGAAGAAGGCCAGCGTGTTGTAACCCCAGTGGTTGGTCATGCCGCGCTCGACCAGGTGCCGCTCGTCCACATGCAGTTGCACGGGCAGCAGGCACAGCGCGGTCAGCCCCAGGCGCTGGTAGTGCGCCAGCATCGGTGGACTGGCAAGGCCCGCGTAGGTACCGCGCTGCTCGGGCGCAACGTCGGGGTGCAGTGCGGTCAGGGCCTTTACATGGGCCTCATACAGGATCGTGCGGGCCGCCGGCGTGTCCGGACCAGGCATGATCGCCGCGCCGGCTTGTAGTTCGGTGACCAGGTCGATCACGCGGCCCTTGGGCATGCGCTCGGCGTTGTCATGGTCGCAGGGCTGGTCGGGAAATTTGGCCCGGTGCCCGATTTCCAACGCCAGCCTGGCCAGAGGGCCTGAGAGCGAACGGGCCCAGGGGTCGATCAGCAGCCGCTCGGGGTTGAAGCGCTGACCGGCCGCCGGATCCCAGGGGCCGTGCGCGCGCAGACCATAGCGTTGTCCCACGCGCGGGCCCGGCACGAAACCATGCCAGACGCCGTCC
>JAGXFG010000001.1 GCA_024637395.1 Burkholderiaceae bacterium
CGTCTTCTCGCTGACCCTGGTGGCCGGACTGTCCGGGAATTCCCTCATCAAGGGCCTGATCGCCGCGCTGCTCGGCCTCACCGCCTCCTTCATCGGCATGGCCCCGATCACCGCCTACGCGCGCTTCACCTTCGGCTTCTCGGAGCTCGATGCCGGCATCAGCCTGCTCCCGGCGCTGATCGGCCTGTTCGCGGTCTCCCAGGTGCTCGAATATGCGGAAGAACGCAGCAGCGGCACTTCTCTCAAGGCCGCGAAGTACGCGATCAAGGGCTTCGGCTTCTCGCTGCGGGAGTTCGTCGGCCAGACCGGCAACCTCTTTCGCTCGTCGCTGATCGGCACTGGCATCGGCATCCTGCCGGGGCTGGGTGCGGCGATCTGCAACGTCATCGCCTACGGGGTGGCGAAGAAGCGCTCGCCCTATCCGGAGAAATTCGGCACCGGTATCATGGACGGCATCGTCGCGAGCGAATCGTCGAACAACGCGTCCACCGGCGGCGCGCTGGTGCCCCTGATGACGCTGGGCATTCCGGGCGACAACACGACCGCCATCTTGCTGGCCGGATTCATGATCCACGGCATCACCCCGGGGCCGCTGCTGTTTCAGACCAACGGGGTGCTCGTCTACGGCATCTTCACCGCGCTGGTGATTGCCAACCTCTTCATGATCGTCGCCCTCTTCGGGGGCATGAGGGTGTTCGTGAAGATCCTGGCAGTGCCGCAGAACATCCTGCTGCCGGTCATCGTCGGGCTGTGCGTGATCGGTTCCTACGGCCTTAACAACCGCGTCTTCGACGTCTGGACGATGCTCGCCTTCGGGCTGATCGGCTTCGCGATGAAGAAGGCCGAACTGCCGACCACTCCGTTGCTGCTGGGTTTTATTCTCGGTCCGATCGTCGAGGTCAATCTGCGCCGCGGCCTGATGAAGAGCCACGGCGACCTGACGCCCTTCCTGACCGAGCCCATCTCCGGGGTGATCCTCGCCCTGACCGTGATCGTGGTGCTCGTCACCGCCCGCCAGGAGTACCGCAAGTACCGGGCGGGCGGGGCCGCGACCAGGCCGTAGGGGGTGGCCCAGGGCGACGACCCAACCAGGTTCAGCCCTTCTGCCCGACCTCGAAGTTCGACATCATCTCGAGCGCGCGCACCATGCCGGAGTGATCCCAGGCCTTGCCACCGTGCGCCGTGCAGGCGTTGAACAGTTCCTGGCAGGTGGCGGTGTTGGGCAGCGCCACGCCGAGCGCGCGGCCGGCCGAGAGCGCGAGATTGAGATCCTTCTGGTGCAGTTCGATCCGAAAGCCCGGGTCGAAGGTGCGCTTGATCATTCGCTCGCCGTGCACCTCGAGAATTCGCGAGGAAGCGAAACCACCCATCAGGGCCTGGCGCACGCGCGCCGGGTCGGCACCAGCCTTCGAGGCGAAGAGCAGCGCCTCGCCCACCGCCTCGATGGTCAGAGCGACGATGATCTGGTTGGCCACCTTGGCGGTCTGGCCGTCACCGGTGCCACCGACCAGGGTGATGTTCTTGCCCATCAGTTCGAAAAGCGGCTTGACCTTCTCGAAGACTTCGGGCTCGCCGCCGACCATGATGGTTAGCGACGCCGCCACCGCGCCGACCTGCCCGCCCGAGACCGGCGCGTCGAGGTATTCGCAGCCCAGCGCGCGAATCTTCTGCGCGAATTCCTTGGTCTCGATCGGCGAGATCGAGCTCATGTCCACCACGATCTTGCCCTTGGACAGCCCCGCGGCAACGCCATCGGCGTCAAAGAGCGCGGCGGCCACGTGCGGCGTGTCGGGCACCATGATGAAGATGATATCGGCGTGCTGCGCCACTTCCTTGCTCGACTTGCAGGCCTTGCCGCCGGCGGCGACGGTGGACGCGGGAATGCTGGGGATGCTGAACAGGTAAAGCTCGTGTCCACCCTTGATCAGGTGCTCGGCCATCGGGGTGCCCATGATGCCGAGTCCAACGAATCCAATCTTGCTCATCGATCATCTCCTGGTAGTTCGCGCCCGCCGCGCTGCTGCAGCGACGGGAGCGAGAACGCCGGTGGGCTGGCGCGCCGCCCGGTCCGACAAACCGATAACAGTACCACCAGCGCCGGCGAGCGCGCTACTCGTTAACAGGTGATGGCGCGGAGGGGGAAAGGAGAGTTGGAGCGGGTGAAGGGAATCGAACCCTCGTATGCAGCTTGGGAAGCTGCCGTTCTACCATTGAACTACACCCGCGACAGGCCCGTATTATAGAGGCAACGGGCGGCAAGTTCGTTCATGCGGCCAACGACTGGACCTTCTCGGCGAGCTGCGCACCCTGCTCGCGCTGGATCACCTCAATGTCGTATTGCGCCTGCAGATTGAGCCAGAACTGCGGATCGATGCCCAACGCCAGCCCCAAGCGCACCGCGGTATCGGCGCTGATCCCTCGCTCCCCGGAGCAAATCTCGTCGATGCGGCGCTGCTGCACGCCGATGGCCTTGGCCACCCGATAGCGCGTAATCCCCATCGGTTCGATGAAATCGGCGAGCAGCACGGCGCCCGGGTGCACCGGCGCCAGCTTGCGCCCCGTAGTGATGCCCTTGAAGGATTCGTTCTTCAAGCGCGTGCGTGCAATGCTCATCTGGACACTCCAATTACTGCTCCGCTCGCGGGTCAGTGGTAGTCAATGATCTCCACATCGAGCGCGGAGCCGTCCTTCCAGCGGAAGCAGATGCGCCACTGCTCGTTGACGCGGATGCTCCATTGCCCCTTGCGATCGCCCTTCAGGAGTTCAAGTCGGTTGCCGGGTGGAACCCGAAGTGACTCGATCGTAGGCGCCGCATCGATTATCTTCAGCTTGCGGCGCGCCGCGTCCTGAATCTCACGGGGCAATCCGCGCACCTCCAGACCCAGGAAGATCGCCGCTGTTCGCTTTCCGGCGAAGCTCTCGATCATGACGGATAGTATCGCCAAGAGATATTAGTATTGTCAAGCAATACTATTGTTGTGCTTCAGGCGCGCCCATGAGGGTCGCTCCTCTTGAATGAGACAGACCCGTATCATATGTGCCACTTAACCGAGCGGAGCGCGGATTCCGGACTATGGATACGGTCGATGCAATAGTCGTGGGCGCAGGCGTCGTAGGCCTGGCGGTGGCGCGCGAACTGGCGCTGCGCGGGCGCGAGGTCTGGGTCCTCGAGGCCGAGGACGCGATCGGCACCCAGACCAGCTCGCGCAACAGCGAGGTCATTCACGCCGGCCTGTACTACCAGGCCGGCTCTCACAAGGGCCGGTTGTGCGTGGCCGGCAAGGCGCTACTCTACGACTATTGCGCGGCGCGCGGCATCGATCACCGGCGCTGCGGCAAGCTGATCGTGGCCACTACCGCGGCAGAGATCGCGCAACTCGAAGCGCTGATCGCACGCGCGGCGGCCATCGGGGTGACTGACCTCGTCCGGCTGGACGCCAACGAGGCGCAGGCGCTCGAGCCGGCGCTCTCCTGCGTCGCAGCGGTGCTCTCGCCCTCGACCGGGATCGTCGACAGCCACGCCCTGATGACCGCGCTCCAGGGCGACCTCGAGAATGCCGGCGGGCTGGTGGCGTTGCGTGCCCCGCTGCTCTCGGCCCACTGCGAGGACGGCGCCTTCCGGCTCCAGGTCGGCGGCGCCGACCCGATCGAACTGCGCACTCACCTGCTCATCAATTCGGCCGGCCTGGGAGCCGTCGCGCTGGCGCGCGCCATCGGCGGGCTCGATGCCGCGCTGATCCCGCCAGCCTACCTCGCCAAGGGCAACTACTACGCGCTCGCCAGCCGCGCGCCGTTCTCGCGGCTGATCTATCCGGTCCCCCAGGCCGCCGGCCTGGGCGTGCACCTAACGCTCGACCTCGCCGGCCAGGCGCGCTTCGGGCCCGACGTCGAATGGGTCGAGGCGATCGACTATCGGGTCGATCCGGCGCGCGCCGACGGCTTCTACGCCTCGATCCGCCAGTACTGGCCGGCGCTGCCCGAGCACTCGCTGGTGCCGGCCTACTCCGGGATCCGGCCCAAGATCCAGGCACCCGACGAGCCGGCACGCGACTTCCTGATCCTGGGCCCGGCAGCGCACGGCATTCCCGGGCTGGTGAACCTCTTCGGGATCGAATCACCGGGCCTGACCGCCTGTCTGGCGATCGGAATCGAGGTCGCAGATTTGATCACCGCTGCCTGAGACAGACGCCCGCGCGCCGGGCGTGCGAAAATCGCGTTTTAGGTTCGCTACCCGCCAACACCCATGATCTTCGTCACCGTCAACGGCCAGCCCCGAGAAGTTCCCGATGGACTGACCATTGCCACCCTGGTCGACGAGCTCGGCTTCGCCGGCAAGCGCGTCGCAATCGAGCTCAATGGCCAGATCGTGCCTCGCTCACGGCACGCGCAAACCCTGGTTGCGCCAGCCGACACGATCGAGATCGTGGTCGCGGTTGGCGGCGGCTGAACGGCACCGCTATCTGCAACGCGTCACACTCATTTTCGAGGAGAAAGCTCCGTGGAACATAAATTCGAAGGCACCTTGCGCTGGCTGGGAACACCCCTTAATCCGTCCGACAGCGCCAGTTACGAGCGCGTCACCGAAGTTCGCTTCGATACCGGGACCTACCACGCTTCCGCGGCAGCTTCCTACGGCGGTGACGATGCGCTACCCAACCCCGAGACGCTGATGATCGCCTCGCTGATGCAATGCCACTTCCTGACCTTCATGGCGATCGCCCACAAGCGCGGCTACGCGGTGCGCTCCTACGCCGATCGCGCGGAAGGGCTGCTCGGCGCGGGCGACGACAAGAAGATGCGGATGCTCTCGGTGCAGTTGCACCCCGAGGTGCAGTTCGTCGATCCGGCCCATGCCGAGCATCTGCCGATGCTGCACCAGCGCTCACACGCGAATTGTTTCATGGCCAACTCGGTCAATTTTCCCGTGACCGTGGCCGGCGCCGCGCACTGACGCCAATCCCGGACAAACCTGCAAGGATCGCCATAATGACTGCCCCGACTGCCACTTCGGCCAGCGACGCCACCGGCGGCGGCGCAGAGAGCCTGCGCATCGGAGCGCGCAGCTTCGGCTCGCGCCTGCTGATCGGCACCGGCAAGTACCGCGACTTTGCCCAGACCCGCGACGCGATCGTGGCGAGCGGCGCCGAGATCGTCACGGTGGCGATTCGGCGCACCAACATCGGCCAGAGCGCCGGCGAGCCGAACCTGCTCGACTACATCTCGCCCCAGCGCTTCACGCTGCTGCCCAATACCGCCGGCTGCTACAGCGCCGACGATGCGATCCGCACCCTGCGCCTGGCACGCGAGCTGCTCGACGATCACACCCTGGTGAAACTTGAGGTGCTCGGCGATCCGCACAACCTCTACCCCAACATGCCCGAAACGCTCAAGGCGGCCGAGGTGCTGGTGGCCGAAGGTTTCGAGGTGATGGTCTACTGCAGCGACGACCCGATCCAGGCCCGAATGCTCGAGGAGATTGGCTGCGTGGCGGTGATGCCGCTGGCTTCGCTGATCGGCTCGGGAATGGGCATCCTCAACCCCTGGAACATCCAGCTGATCCTCGAGAAGGCCACCGTGCCGGTGATCGTCGACGCTGGCGTGGGCACCGCTTCGGACGCCGCGATCGCGATGGAACTGGGTTGCGCCGGGGTGCTGATGAACACCGCGGTGGCCGCGGCGCGCGACCCGGTCGCCATGGCCGGCGCCATGAAGAAGGCGGTCGAGGCCGGCCGCGAGGCCTTCCTGGCGGGGCGCATGCCGCGCAAGCTCTACGCCGCGGCGCCCTCCTCGCCGACCGGCGGGATGATCGCGCCGGGCAAAGCCGGCTAGGAGATGACCGACAGCGACGAGCAGTCGGCGACCGACGACGGCTCGGCCGGTTCCCCGCCGACGGACGACGGCAGCGCGCCCGCGCATCCCCACATCCGCAGCTTCGGCACCCGAAAGGCGCACCGCACTCCCGGCCAGCGCGAAGCCTGGGAGCGGTTGCTGCCGGTCTGGGGAGTGCCCTACGCGGCGCAGCTGCTCGAGCTGGTGCAGGTCTTCGGGCGCGTCGCGCCGACCGTACTCGAAATCGGCTGCGGGATGGGCGAAACCACGGCGGCAATCGCCGCCGCCAACCCGGAGCGCAACTTCCTCGGCGTCGAGGTCTACCCGGCCGGGGTGGGAGCGCTGCTCAAGCGCATCGAGGACCAGGGGCTGACCAACCTGCGCGTCATCGCCCATGACGCGGTCGAGGTGGTGCGCGACATGATCGCGCCCGACTCGCTCGCCGGCGTGCACATCTACTTCCCCGACCCCTGGCCCAAGGCACGCCACCACAAGCGCCGCCTGGTGCAGCCGGCCTTCATCGCCCTGCTGGCCTCGCGCATCGCCCCCGGCGGCACGCTGCACTGCGCCACCGACTGGGAGCCGTATGCCGCGCAGATGCTCGAGGTGCTCACCGCCGAGCCGCTGCTCAGCAACACCGCTACGGGCTACGCGCCGCGCCCGGAGCTGCGGCCGCTGACAAAGTTCGAACGCCGCGGCCTGGGCCTCGGCCACGAGGTGCGCGACCTGGTGTTCGTGCGCCGCTGAGCGCGCTTCCCGGGCTAGTCTGCAAGGACGACCTCCGGTCGTTCTAAAGATCAGGTTTCCTCATTGCACCGCCACGGCACGCTCCACCAGTGCGGTACCGGCGCGTCAGCGTTCAGCAACTCCTTGCAACCTGTAACTATACGCTATACAGTATTCAGGTTAGTCGACTATCGCGACTACCACTGAATGGGAGAAACAAGGATGAGCCGCATGCACAACCCGCCGCACCCCGGCGCCACCCTGCGTGAGGACGTGCTGCCCGCGCTGGGCCTGAGCGTCACGGATGCGGCACGCGAACTCGGCGTTACGCGCGTCGCACTGTCGCGCGTACTCAACGGCCGCGCCGGGATCTCGCCGGAAATGGCGCTGCGACTCGAACGCTGGCTAGGTGTCGAGCATGGCGGTCGCGCCGACCTGTGGTTGCGCATGCAGTCTAACTACGACCTCTCGAGCGCCGAGAAACGCGCGAAGGCCGTGCTCAGGAAGATCAAGCCAATCGAGTCGGAGAGATTCGCGACGGCGGCTTGACTGGTGGGGCCGACATGCGCACAACCGAGCAATTCAGTATCACCGGGTCGAACGAAATGGCAGGGTTGGTGAAATCCATGGTTGCCACGGGCGCCTATGCCAGCGAAAGTGAAGTATTCCGCGATGGCCGGCAAGGGAAAATGAAGCCTCGCGGAGGTAGCGGCGATTAGCGGTCTTGCCAGTAGCCAGGGCGCCGGCGCTGGTGCGCGACGGCAAACACCGTGACTGTCTTCCCGGCCACCTCGTAGAACACCGTGAACGGGAAGTGCCGCAAGACCAACCTCCTGATGGAATCATCATCGGGGGGCCACATCCCCGGCTTCTTCGCCAAGCTGTCGATCGCGCCGGTAAGTTCTTCGCGAAAGGCGTCTGCCGCCAGCGCGCTACGTTCAAAGTACCAGCGGAAAGCTTCACTCGCCTCTTCCTCCGCGGCTGGGAGGAGGACAACCGTGAACGTGCTCAAAGGGAATTGAGGCGAGCCTTGGCTTCGGCCCAAGATACGGTACTGACTATCCCGGCGCGCAGGTCAGCGCGACGCCGCATGATTTCGGACCGCCATACTTCCGTCAGACTGGGATCATCCGCACCCTCGAGGCTATCGATGAGTGCCACGACCAACGCCGAGCGCTCCTCGGTTGGCAAACCCAAGGCCTCGTCCAGCAAATGGTCAACGCGCGCGTTCATGTGCCCAGTCTAGCACCCGTAGCCCCGTCTTCGAGACCGGCAGACGCCTGATCCATTCGCCTAACCCGCCCAGACCACCAGCCCGCTCCAGGCGGTGGCCAGCACCACCAGCCCGAAGGCGATCCGGTACCAGGCAAACGCCACGAAATCGTGGGTGGCGACGTAGCGAATCAGCCAGTGGACGCATGCCAGCGCGCTGAAAAACGCGAACACGGTGCCAACGCCGAACAGCCAGAGGTCGTCGGCAACGAGCAGCGCGCGATACTTGAACAGGTCGTAGGCGCCGGCTGCGATCAGCGTTGGCATCGCGAGGAAGAACGAGAATTCGGTCGCGGCCTGGCGCGACAGGCCGAAGATCATCCCGCCGATGATGGTGGCGCCCGAGCGGCTGGTGCCCGGGATCAGCGCGAAAGCCTGCGCGCAGCCAACCTTGAAGGCGTCGCCGAGCGTCATCTGCTCGACGCTGCGCACCCGCGGCGGCGGCGCCGCGCCGCGGCGGCCGCGTTCGACCCACAGGATCACCAGGGCGCCGGCGATGAACGCGATCGCCACCGGCAGCGGACTGAACAGGTACTCCTTGATCCGGCTGGCAAACGCCAGGCCGAGCACCGCCGCCGGCATGAACGCAACCAGGAGGTTGCGCGCGAAGCGCCACGCCGCCAGTCGCTGCGGGCCAGCGGGGGACAACAGGCCGCGCACGACGGTGCCGATACGGGCGCGGAAATACCACATCACGGCGAACATCGCGCCGGTCTGGATCGCCACCGAAAAGAGCTTTTCCTTCTCGCCGGAAAAACCCAGCAGGCTGGCGGTGATGATCAGGTGGCCGGTGCTCGAGATCGGCAGGAATTCGGTCAGTCCCTCGACCACGCCGAGCACTGCGGCCTTCACGAGCAGCGGCAGGGCCGCGAGCATTGCGAGCATCAGGGCGCTGTCCGTCAGGCTTCGTGGGTCGGGGAGGGACCGAAGCCGGCGGTTTCCGCCTCGTCGTCTTCATCATCCCAGAGGGCATGGAAGTGGTGCACCGGGCCGTGCCCACTGCCCACCGCCAGTTCGCCGGAGTGACGGATCGCATCGACGAGGTAGGTTCGCGCCGCGCGCACCGCCGTGGCAACATCGCGGTGCTGCGGAATCAGCGCGGTGATCGCCGCGGCCAGCGTGCAGCCGGTGCCATGGGTGTTGTACGTGGCGATCCGGTGACCCGGCATTTCCACCAGGTGCTCGCCGTCGTAAAGCAGGTCGAGTGGATCACCATCCAGATGGCCGCCCTTGAGCAGCACCCAGCGCTCGCCAGCGCCCGAGAGCAGCCGCCTCAGGTCTTCGGCGGCGCGGATCATTCCCATCCGGTCGGTCGGAGCCGGCCGGCCCAGCAGAACGCCCGCCTCCGGCAGGTTGGGGGTGAGCACAGTCGCCAGCGGCAGCATGCGCTCGATGAGCGCGGCCACCGCATCAGGGGCCAGCAGGGCGTCACCGCTCTTGGCGATCATCACCGGATCCACCACCAGGACCGGCAGCGTCCCGTCGGCGCAGCGCGGCGCCAGCGCGTCGGCAACCGCGCACAGCACCGGCGCCGAGGCCAGCATCCCGGTTTTGGCGGCAGCCACCCGTACGTCGGCGAAGACGGTATCGATCTGCAGCCGCACGAAATCCGGGTCGACCGCTGCGATACCCGTCACCGCCTGGGTGTTCTGGGCGGTGAGTGCGGCCACCGCCGCCATGCCGTAAGCGCGGAGCGCCGAAAAAGTCTTGAGGTCAGCGAGGATCCCGGCACCGCCCGACGGGTCGAGGCCGGCGATCGTCAGGACATTGGGAATGTGGTGAGCAGCCATGCCTGCTATTGAACCACAGGGCCGGCTCAGCGGCTGGCTTGCCAGCCCTGCACCCAGGCCCCGGCGAACATCCCGCCGACCGCCGCCAGCAACGCGAAGTTGCCGCCTCCCAGCCCGGCGATCGCCGGTGCCGGGCAGACCCCGGACAGCCCCCAGCCGATGCCGAAGATCGCCGCCCCGAGCAAGGTCGGGCGGTTCATCGTCGAAGGGTGGGTGCCGAACGCTTCGCCAAAGAGCGGCCTGGTCATCACGCGCGGCACCAGCGCGTAAACGATCGCGGTGACGGCGGCGGCGGCGCCGAGCACCAGCAGCAGCCCGAAGTCCTCAAAGCGCAGGAACTGCAGCACGACCTCGGGGCGCACCATGGTCGCGAGCGAGAGGCCGTAGCCGAAGACGATTCCGGCCGCCAGCACAGCGAAGAGCGCGCGCGGCTTCATCATGCTCCTCCCAGGGCGCCGACGACATTGGCGGTGACGATGGCGGTGGCGAGGAAGATCAGCACCGCCAGGATCGAAGGCATCTGAAACGACGCCATCCCGCAGATGCCGTGGCCGGAAGTGCAGCCATTGGACATCCGCGCCCCGTAGCCGGCAATGAAGCCGCCGAGCCCCAGTTGCCACCACGGCACGGCGGTCTGGAACAGCGGTCCCTGCCAGGCGCCCCGCCCAAAGGCGTAGAGAGCAGCGCCGATAATCAGTCCGAGCGCCAGTACCAGCCGCCACCGGCGCGACGCCACGAAGCGCTCCTGCTGAAAATACGAGAGCCGCGAGACGTAGGACCAGGTCGAGCTGAATACCGTGCTCATCCCGGTAATCAGGCCGCTGAACACGAAGGCGATGCCCACTGCCCCGCCCAGCAACACACCGCCAACCAGGTAATGCTGCATTCCTGCCGGGAACAACTGCTCCATCTGCTTCTCCTCCAAAGCGCCGGGAACCGAGGGCCCAATGCCCCAAGCCTACTACCCTAGCGGCCCGCCCCTGCGACGGCCGTGGTCATTGGCCGCGCCGTTGGACAACCGCACCGGCCAGTTGTTCGAGGACCTCGACCGTGACGTCCCAACCGATGCAGGCATCGGTGACGCTCTGGCCGTAGTGCAAGCCACTGCGCCCGGCAACGATGTCCTGACGCCCGGCGACCAGGTGACTTTCGAGCATGACACCACAGATGCCGCGCCCGCCCTCGGCAACCTGGCGGGCAACGTCGAGCGCCACGGCGGGCTGGCGCTCGTGGCTCTTGGCGCTGTTGCCGTGGCTGCAGTCGATCAGCAGGCGGGGCGCCAGTGCCGAGGCGCGCAGCGCGGCCACGCAGCGCGCGACGCTCGCGGCATCGAAATTGGGTCCGCTGTCGGCCCCGCGCAACACCAGGTGAGCGTCGGGATTGCCGGTGGTGGTTATCACCATCGCCCGGCCTTCGAGCGAGATCGTCGGGAAGCTGTGCGGCTGCGAGGCGACGTGGATCGCGTCGATGGCGGCGCTGACGCCGCCGTTGGTGGTGTTCTTGAACGCCACCGGCGCGGACAGCGCCGAGGCCATCTGGCGATGCAGGGGGCTCTCGACGGTGCGCGCACCGATCGCTCCCCAGGTGAGGAGCTCGGCGTAGTACTGGGGCGTGACCAGGTCGAGGATCTCGGAGGCAGCCGGAACCCCCAGCCGGGCGCATTCGATCAGGATCCGGCGGGCATGGCGCAGCCCCTCGCCGATGTCACAGCCACCGTCCAGTCCCGGGTCGTAGATCAGGCCCTTCCAGCCCATGCGAGTGCGCGGCTTCTCGAAGTAGACCCGCATCACCAGCAGCAGGTCGCGCTCCAGACGAGCTGCCACCTCACGCAGGCGCGCCGCGTATTCCAGCGCCGAGTCGGGGTCGTGGATCGAGCAGGGCCCGACGATCACCAGCAGCCGGTCGTCGTCCCCGCGCAGGATGGCGCGGGTGCGCTCACGCGCCGCGGCGATGAATGCCGTCTCGGCCTCGCCAGCGGGCAGCTCGCGACGCAACAGGCTGGGCTCGGGCAGCGGTGTGGCCTGCGCGATGTGGATGTCGTGGATGGTAGTAAGCATGTTTTCCCTCTTCCGCGGGTCCGGATGATACCGGAGGACGCGAAAAGGCCGCCCGAAGGCGGCCTTTTCATTACTGTGGCGGAGCTGCGCGCCGTGCCGCTAGGAAGACATCATAGCTTCCTCACGGCACCGGCGTCGCGCCGGCTCAGGGGCGCTGGGCCGGATCGATCCCGGCACTCCGCCCTCAACGGCGCCCGTCGCGGCGTCCGTGGCGGCGATCGTCGCGGCGATCGTGGCGGCGTTCGTGACGCTCGTAGCGGACATAGCCGCGGCGCGAATCGTACCGGTCGTTGTGGCGGTATCCTTCATAGACGACCCGCGGCGCCCGGCGATAAATCCGCGGCGGCGGGGCATAGACCACCGACGGACCGTAGCTGACGCCGGGATAAACTCCGACCGTGGCGCCATAGCCGTAACTGGGGCCGTAACTCTCGCCGTAGCCGTAGCCCGGGCCAGAGTCGTAGTAGCGGCGGTTGGCCGAATCGGCCCCGACCACGGCGCCCAGGAGGCCCCCGACGACGGCACCGTCGTGGCCGCCCACCGAATGACCGATGACCGCGCCAAAACTGCCGCCGACGATCGCACCCAGCAAGGGGTCGGAGGCCATTGCGGCGCTGCTCACCAGCATCGTTCCCGAGAGCGCTACCAGGGCAATAATTTTCTTGGCTTTCATGTCTGACTCCGTTATTGAAACTCTGGTGTCAGATTAACCGCCGCGACTGTCGTCCACCACAACCAAAGCGCAAGTCTTGTAACCAAACGTATCAGCGGCGCGCCTCGACAGACTGGTCGGCGCTCTTGTGGCGATGATCAGCGCCAGCTCTGGAGCGCAGGATGGCGCGCAGCGTGAGCCAGCGAAACAGCGCGCTGCGGGGAGGTTCGTGGCCGGTGCGCAGATACTCGATCGGCACCGGGTCGAAAGCGTAGCGCATCTGGACCTCCCGAGTGCCCGAGCGGCCGGCGAACAGCAGCTCGTCGCCCTTTTCAAGCAGCGTGTCCGGTTCCGGCAGCAGCACGGTCTTGCCCTCGCGCACCAGCAGCAGCGCCATAACGGCCAGCGGCCGGGCGGGGTCCTCCGGGTCGGTGAGCAAGTCGCTCAGTGCAAACGGCGGGTCGATCCGCGCCGAGAAAGCCCGGCGAATTCCGGCTCGCTTGGGGTCGCAATTGAACGCCCATAGTTCCGGAACCAGCTCGCCGACGATCGCCTGCAGAGCGGCGGTGGTCTGCGACGCGACATCCGGTCCCTTGCGACGGATGCGCCGCAGGAATCGGTTGGTCAACGGTGAGGTGAGGATCTGCAGGCATTCATGGACCATCACGTCGGACTGCACGAACTTCATCTGCGCTCCCGCGGCGTCGATCAGCAGGCGGTCGGCGACGTTGTTCTGGCGGATCAGCACAAAGAGCCCCGGCTTGCGCCGGCGGGCCCGATTGGCGAGTGCGAGGTTGACCGCGTCGCTGTCGGTGCCGGCGACGAAACCGACGGCATGGTCGATTCCCGCCTCGTCGAGAGCAAAGCCGGTATCGTCTTCGGTTACCACCCGCTCGTCATCCTCGCCGGCCGCTGGCACCGCCGCCCCCGGCTCGAGCGCGCGCAGATCGGCCGCGCTGCGCTGGATCGCCTGCCAGGGCATCTTGGCGGCGTCGAGCTCGCGAGCCAGCGCGTGGCCGAAGCGCCCGTAACCACAGACGATCCAGTGCCCCAGGGGCAGCCTGATGAATTCCGGACACTCGGTGCCCGGCGCGCCGGTCAGCCACTCCTCGAGCCGCAGCATGGACGGCGCTGTGAGCGCAAGTCCGACGTTGGTCGCGAAGGTCTCGTAGGGATTGATCACGACCACGCGCGCGAATGACTCGAGATTGTCGCGGGCCACCTGCGAGACCGTTCGCGCCACCACCCGCAAGCCCGGGCGCAACATCGCGGTGCTGATCGCGATCGACTGGTTGAGCTCGTCGCCGGCGGCCAGTGCCAGCACGCCGCAGCATTCGGGGGCGTTGAGGCCGGCGTCGATCAGCACCTCCGGCAGGCGCGCGTCGGCGCGAATCACCAGCGGCGGTCTGGCGTAGTCCTCGATCGCGATTCCGGCGGCGCGCTCGGGGCGCAGTTCGATCACCACCACCCTGATACCCAACGCATCAAGCGCCTTGCACATCGCGCGCCCGCTCTGCCCGTAACCGCAGACGATGTAGAAGGGCTCGGCCAGGCCGTGCACCCGAAACCGCACCCAGCCGCGGTAGAGCGTTTCGCGGAAAGTCACGTCCTGCGTGAGCGCGAACACCGAACCGATCGTGTACGCCCAGCCGACGACCGAGAGGTAGATCGAGATGGTCACCCAGAGGCGCTGCGCGTCATTGAACGGATAGGGGATTTCGCCGAAACCGATGGTCGTCGCGGTGAAGCTGATCACGTAGAAGGCGTGGAAGATGTTCATCGTCCACGGATGGCCATCGGGATCGACCCCGGGGATCAGCGCGAGCCCCGCGATCGAGATCGCGTAGACCATGATCAGCGTGATCAGCGGCGCACGCAGGCGCCTGAAGATGAGGAAGAGAACGTCGCCCATGGCTTCTCGGAATCGGCGCTGCCGCGCGCCGCTAGCGATTCTGGCGCAGGGTTTCGCCGATCAGCAGCACCACCGAGACCAGGTTGGCGAGCAGCGCGCCGGCCGAGAGCGAGACGATGGTGCTCATCGTCGTGCCCGTCATCTCCAGCCCGGAGATGTTCACGAACCACATCCAGTAGCCGGCCGCCCACAGCAGCTGGAAGGTGGCCACCAGGCTGGTGGCAAGGTGGGTCGCGCCGATGTGGGTCCGGTCGCCGAGCTTGAGCACCGTGGCAATCAGCGCCGCGAACAGCTCGAAGCGGTGATGCAGCTCGGGCCGGTCAATGTCCCCGATGACGAAACCGAAGTTGAGCGTGCACGCGAAGATAATGAAAAAGCCGAAGACGATCTTTTCGAGATTCACTGTCCACTCTCCCGATACGATGGCTACGACTCATTGTCGCACTGCCGCGGCGTGCGGTGGTAGTTCCCTCGTGCGCCCGGCCGGGTCGAGGACAGCCGGGCAGCTGCGGTCAGCCCGGGGTGTAGATTTCCCCGCCTTTCTTCACGAACTCGACTGCTTTCTCCTTCATCCCGATCTCGAGCGCGTCCTTCTCGGATACGCCCTGGGCGCGGGCGTAGTCGCGCACATCCTGGGTGATACGCATCGAGCAGAAGTGAGGCCCGCACATCGAACAGAAGTGCGCCACCTTCATCGAGTCCTTGGGCAGGGTCTCGTCGTGGAAGTCCTTGGCGGTGTCGGGATCGAGCCCGAGGTTGAACTGGTCATCCCAGCGGAATTCGAAACGCGCCTTCGAGACCGCGTTGTCGCGAATCTGCGCGCCGGGGAAACCCTTGGCAAGGTCGGCCGCGTGGGCGGCGATCTTGTAGGTGATGATGCCGTCCTTGACGTCCTTCTTGTTGGGCAGCCCGAGGTGCTCCTTGGGGGTCACGTAGCACAGCATCGCGGTGCCGTACCAGCCGATCTGGGCCGCCCCGATCGCGCTGGTGATGTGGTCGTAGCCGGGTGCGATGTCGGTGGTCAGCGGTCCGAGCGTGTAGAACGGGGCCTCGTCGCAATCGCGCAGCTCGAGGTCCATGTTCTCCCTGATCAGCTGCATCGGCACGTGGCCGGGACCCTCGATCATCACCTGTACATCGTGCTTCCAGGCGATCTTGGTCAGTTCTCCCAGGGTGCGCAGTTCGGCCAGCTGGGCCTCGTCGTTGGCGTCGTAGATCGAGCCGGGCCGCAACCCGTCGCCCAGCGAGAAGGACACGTCGTAGGCCTTCATTATTTCGCAGATTTCCTCGAAACGCTCGTAGAGGAAACTCTCGCGGTGGTGCGCCAGGCACCATTTGGCCATGATCGATCCGCCCCGCGAGACGATGCCGGTCATGCGCTCGGCGGTCATCGGGACGTAGGCCAGCCGCACACCGGCGTGGATCGTGAAGTAGTCGACGCCCTGCTCGGCCTGTTCGATCAGCGTGTCGCGGAAGATTTCCCAGGTCAGGTCCTCGGCCTTGCCGTTGACCTTCTCGAGGGCCTGGTAGATCGGAACGGTGCCGATTGGCACCGGCGAGTTGCGCACGATCCACTCGCGGGTTTCGTGGATGTGCTTGCCGGTGGAGAGGTCCATCACCGTGTCGCCGCCCCAGCGAATCGACCACGTCATCTTCTCGACTTCCTCGCCGATCGAAGAGCCCAGCGCCGAATTGCCGATATTGGCGTTGATCTTCACCAGGAAATTGCGGCCGATCACCATCGGCTCGCATTCCGGATGGTTGATGTTCGACGGAATGATCGCGCGCCCGCGCGCCACCTCGTCGCGCACGAATTCGGGGGTGATCTCGGCGGGGATGCTCGCGCCGAAGGACTGACCGGGGTGCTGGCGCTCCATCATCTTGGCCATCCGGGCACCGTTCGGGCCGCTGGCCACCAGCGACGCGAGGTACTCGCGGCGGCGCAGGTTTTCACGGATGGCGATGAATTCCATCTCCGGGGTGACGACGCCGCGGCGCGCGTAGTGCATCTGCGTGACGTTGGCGCCGGGCTTGGCGCGGCGCGGCGCGCGGCGCAGGTCAAAGCGCAGCGCGGTCAGTTCGGGGTCGGCGAGCCGCTCGCGGCCAAAGGCCGAACTCGGCCCGTCCAGCACCTCGATGTCGCCGCGCTCCTCGATCCAGGCGGCGCGCACCGGCGCCAGGCCGCGACGGATATCGATCTCCGCGTCCGGATCACCATAGGGGCCGCTGGTGTCGTAGACGGTTACCGGCGGATTCTTCTCGACGCCATCCGGACCGGCCATCGCGCTCGGGGTGTCCGAGAGCGTGACCTCTCTCATCGGCACCCGCAGGTCGGGGCGCGAACCCGGGACATAGATGCGCCGGGAGTTGGGCAGCGGCTTGACAGCCGCCTGGTCAACAGCTGCCGTCGCGGCAGTGAATTTCGCCTCTACAGTCATCTCTTTCGCATTCCCTTGATCGGTCTGGCACTGGCCCCGGGGGTCCCGAGGGCGACTGCACACTAGCCCATGAACCGTCGTTTTGCAAACCGCGCCCGGGACTGCCAGGGCGCGGCGACGAGGGGTCGCTGCGGACAATGGGGCAGCCGCTCGCGGCCCGGCCGATCGGCGCCAACAGCAAACCGGTTTGACCGCGGCATCCACAGGGACTAGCATTACTGACCCACCGGTCATTAACCTCATGCTGAGCACCGCGCCCGCCCACCCGAAAGCTGCCCGCCATCCCCGCTGGGAACGCCGCAAGGAGAGTCGTCACGCCGAATTGATCGACGCGGCGCTCGAGTTGTTCGTGGCGCGCGGCTACGACGCCACCCGCCTCGAGGACATCGCGGCGCGCGCCGGGGTCAGCAAGGGCACCCTCTACCTGTACTTCGCGGGCAAGGAAGACTTGTTCAAGGCGCTGGTCAGCGAGACCATAGTGCCGCTGATCCACAGCTTCGGCCAGGGCATCTCCCGCTCGCCGGCGCCCAGCGACGAACTGTTGCGGCGCTTCTTCTTCGGCTGGTGGTCCAAGGTCGGCTCGACCAGGCTCTCGGGCATCGCCAAGATGATGGTCGCCGAGGCCCGTAATTTCCCTGAGATGGCCCGCTTCTTCCAGGAAGAGGTGATCACCCCGGCATCACAGGTGCTGGCGTCGATCCTGGAGCGGGGCATAGCCAGCGGCGAGTTCCGTCAGGTCGACGTCGAGGTGGCGGTGAACCTGTGGATGGCGCCGATCGCGCTCAAGGCCATCTGGAGCCATTCGATCGGGCCGTGCTGCGCGCCCGAGCTGGCGATCGAGCCCGACCGGTTCCTCAATGCCCATCTTGAATTCGTACTGCGTGCCCTCGCCCCTGGAAGAACCCCTTCATGACCAACAGAAAGTGGTGGATCGCCGTCGTCGTAGTCGCTCTCGCGGCGGCGGCATATACCCAGCGCGACCGGATCGCGGGCAGCCTGTCGCGGGCCCCGGAAGCTCCGGCCACCGCACCCGCAGTGGCGGGGTCGGCGCCGCCAGCAGCCCCGAAGCTGCAGCTCGCCCCCGCCGAGTTACTGACCATCGAGCCGGGCGAGATTTCCCGCACCCTGCCGGTAACCGGGACGCTCAAGCCCGTCAACCAGATTCTGGTCAAGTCCAAGGTCTCGGGTGATATCACGGAAGTGACGGTGCGCGAAGGCATGGCGGTGCGCGCCGGCCAGGTCGTTGCCCGGGTCGATCAGCTCGACTACCAGCTGCGGGTCAACGAGCGCGCGGCGCAGTTGCGCAACGCCCAGGCCCAGGTGGAGCAGGCCCGGCGCACGGTCGAGAACAACCGCCAGCTGCTGGCCAAGGGCTTCATCTCGCAGAACGCTTTCGACAACGCCGGTTCGGGGCTCGACGTTGCCCGGGCCAATGCCGACGCCGCCGCCGCCGGACTTGCCCAGTTGCGCAAGATGCTCTCCGACACCGTGATCGTGGCACCAATCACCGGCACGGTCGCCGAGCGTTTCGTCCAGCCTGGGGAAAAGCTCTCTCCCGACGGCCGCATCATGACCATCGTCGATCTCTCGCGGATGGAAATCGAGGTCGTCGTTCCCACTACCGAGATCAGCGCGGTTCGCGTTGGCCAGGAGGTCGAGCTGCGCATCGACGGGGTCGCCGGCAAACAGGCCGCCAAGGTGGCGCGGATCAATCCCGGCACCCAGGCCGGCACCCGCTCGGTGCCGGTCTATCTGGCTGTTGCCAATCGCGAAGAACGAATCCGTGCCGGTATGTTTGCCCAGGGCACGCTCACCCTTGAGCACCGCAGCGGCGTGCTGACCGTTCCGGTGGCCGCCGTTCGTGACGTCAACGGCCGCAAGTTCGTCTACGCCGTGGCCGACGGGAAGATCGTCGAGCACGACGTCAAGCTTGGCGCCCGGGACGACTCGACCTTGGCCCAGGACGGCAGCCCCGGCGTCATCGAAGTGCTCGAGGGGCTGCACGCCGGCGAGCGGGTCGTGGCCGTGAACCTCGGCAAGCTCGCCGTCGGCGCCGAGGTCGAAACTTCGGCGCCGCCAGCACCGGCAGCGCCGGTCGCAGCCCCCGCTGCCCGCCCCTAGCCCCGACCGGGATCATCGCCAGCCATGTGGTTCACTCGCGTCTCGATCAACCACCCCGTCTTCGCGACGATGGTGATGTGCGCCTTCCTGGTGCTGGGGATATTTTCCTACAACCGCCTGGCAATCGACCAGTTCCCCGACGTGGCCTTCCCGGTGGTCCTGGTGCAGACCGAGTACCCCGGAGCCTCTCCGGAAGTGGTCGAATCCGACGTCACCCGCCCGATCGAGGAACAGGTCAACACGGTCAGCGGCATCTATGAACTCTCGTCGCGCTCCTACGAGGGCTTCTCGCTGATCGTGATCCGTTTCGACCTCGCGATCGACCCGGCGGTTGCGACCCAGGACGTGCGCGAGAAGATCGCGGCGGTGCGCTCGTCGTTAAAGAAGGACGTCAAGGAATCACTGGTCAGCCGGATGAACCCCGACGACTCCCCGATCATCTCGATCGCGGTGCAGTCGGCGACGCGCAGCACCCGCGAGCTGACCACGCTGGCTGAGCAGACCATCAAGCGCCGTCTCGAGAACGCCGGCGGCGTCGGCAGCGTGACCGTGGTTGGCGGGGTGCGGCGGCAAGTGCAGGTGATGCTCAAGCCCGGCGCGATGGAGGCGCGGCGGGTCGGCATCGACCAGATCATCAATTCCCTGAAGGCGGAAAACCAGGAACTGCCGGCCGGCACGCTCATCGCGAACGACCGCGAGCAGGTCGTCCAGGTCAAGGGCCGGATCAAGTCAGTCGAGGATTTCGGCCGGATCATCGTCGCGCGCCGGGGCGGGCAGCCGGTCTACCTCTCGCAGGTCGCCGACGTGGTCGACGGGCAGGAGGACGAAGCCAGCGCGGCGCTGGTCGACGGCAAGCGCGCGATCTCGCTCGACATCGTCAAGTCGCAGGGCGAGAACACCATCGCCGTGGTCGACCGGGTGCGGGGCATCGCCGCCGAGCTCAGTCGCCAGCTTCCGCCCGACATCAAGATCGTCGTGGTGCGCGACGCCTCGACCGCGATCCGCAATTCGGTCCGGAGTGTCCAGCGCAACATCGTCGAAGGCGCGACGCTGACCATCCTGATCGTGTTCCTGTTCCTGTCGTCGTGGCGCTCGACGGTGATCACGGGGCTCACCCTGCCGATCTCGCTGATCGGCACCTTCCTGGTGATGTACGCGATGGGCTTCACGATCAATCTCGTCACCCTGCTGGCACTGTCGATCTGCGTCGGGCTGCTGATCGACGATGCCATCGTGGTACGCGAGAACATCGTCCGCCACCAGGCCATGGGCAAGCACCACCGCGACGCGGCCTTCGACGGCACGCGGGAAATCGGGCTGGCAGTGGCCGCAACCACCTTCACGATCGTCGCCGTGTTCCTGCCGATCGGTTTCATGGGCGGCATCATCGGGCGCTTCTTCAAGCAGTTCGGGGTCACGGTCGCGTTCGCCGTGCTGCTCTCGATGCTGGTCTCGTTCACGCTCGACCCGATGCTCTCCTCGGTCTGGCACGACCCCGACGCCCAGGGTCCGCGCGGCCGCGGACCGATCGCCTGGATATTGCGTCATTTCCAGGCGCTGATGTTGCGCCTCGAGGGCGGCTACGTCAGCTTGCTGCGCTGGGGGCTGCGCCATCGCTGGACCACGGTCGGACTGGCGTTCGCGATCTTCGCGGCTTCGTTCCCGCTCGCCCGGCTGGTCGGCACCGAGTTTGTCCCGCAGGCCGACAACAACGAACTCTACGTGCAGTTCTACACTCCGGTCGGGTCGTCGCTGGCGTTCACCGAGACCAAGCTCAGGCAGGTCGACGAGGCGCTGCGCGAATTCGACGGCGTAATCGGTACCTACGGCACGATCAGCACCGGGCTGGTGCCGGCGCGCAACTATGGCACGGTGTTCGCCCGGCTGGTGGAGCGCAGCAAGCGGCCGATGGCGGTGCAGCAGATGCGCCGGCCGGCGCGCGAGCGGCTCGCCAGGATTCCCGGGATTACGCTCACCGACCTTGGCAACCTGGAAGCGGTCGGCTCCGGCAAACCGATCCAGATCAGCATCCAGGGCCAGGATGCGGCCGTTCTCGAACGCCTGTCGGAGCTGGTGCGCACCGAGGTCAGCATGGTCCCGGGAGTCGTCGAGGTCGACTCCAGTTCCAAGCCCGCCAAGCCCACCGTGTCACTCGAGGTCAATCGCGCGCTGGCATCCGACCTGGGCGTCGGGGTGGCGTCGATCAGCGCAGCGCTGCGGCCCTTGCTGGTGGGCGAGGCTGCCACCACCTGGCGCGGGCCCGACGACGAGAACTACGAAGTCATGGTCCGCCTGCCCCCGAGCGACCGCGAGGGTCTGGCCGACTTGCAACGCCTGACGGTTGCCTCCAGCCAGACCGAGGGCGACGCCGGGCCGCGAATGGTCGCGCTGCGCGAGGTCGTCAGCATCCAGAGCGGCGTCGGACCGACCCAGATCAACCGCAAGGATCTGGCGCGCGAAGTGCTGATTTCGGCCAACACCGATGGCGTGCCGCCAGGCACCGCCGGGACCATGATCCAGAGTCGGCTCGCCAAGATCGAGGTGCCGCCGGGCTACCGCTTCGTAACCGGGGGCGGCAACCGCGACATGAACGAAAGCTTCGGCTTCGCCGTGCAGGCTCTGCTCCTGGCCGTGATCTTCATCTACATGATCCTGGCCTCGCAGTTTGGCAGCTTCGTGCAGCCCTTCGCCATCATGGCCTCACTGCCACTGGCCCTGATTGGGGTCGTCACCGCGCTCTTGCTGTGGCGATCGACGCTGAACATCTTCTCGATGATCGGCTTCATCATGCTGATGGGGCTGGTGACCAAGAACGCGATCCTGCTGGTGGATTTCGCCAACAAGGCGCGCCTGCGCGGGGTCGAGCGCTCGCAAGCACTGCTGCAGGCGGCCGAGATCCGCTTGCGCCCGATCCTGATGACGACGCTGGCGATGGTGTTCGGCATGCTGCCGCTGGCGATCAGCACCGGGGAAGGAGCCGAACAGCGCTCGCCGCTGGCCCACGCGGTCATCGGCGGCGTGCTGGCATCGACCCTGCTGACGCTGCTGGTGGTGCCGGTTCTCTACACGCTGTTCGACGATCTCGCGGCGCGATTGCTGAAACGCCCGGCGAGCGCGCCGGAAGCCCCCCGGAGTAGCCCCTGACCTTGTTAGAATTGCGGATCGCCTTAAGTTGACGAAACTGGAACCCCAAATGGACTTTGAACGCGCGCGTTTCAACATGGTCGAGCAACAGCTGCGGCCGTGGAATGTCTCAAGCCAGGATGTACGCGACCTGATGTGCCAGGTGCCCCGCGAGGACTTCGTCCCGGCCGAATATCGGGAGATGGCCTTCTCCGACCTGGAAATCCCGCTGCTCGTCGACGGCGTCGCCACCGGTGAAACCATGCTCGCCCCAAGGTCGAGGCCCTGACGTTGCAGGCGCTCAAGATCCAGCGCCATGAGTCGGCGCTCGAAATTGGCGCCGGCTCGGGCTTCATGGCCGCGCTGCTTGCGCAACACGCCCGCCACGTCACGAGCTACGAAATTCTCCCTGAACTGGCGCGTTTCGCGGCGGCCAACCTGCGCCGCGCCGGCATCAGCAACGTCACCGTCGAACCGCGCGACGGCGCCGATCTGCTGCGGCTGGAGTCCGAGCGCGAAGACGTGATCGTGCTCTCGGGCAGCGTCGAGATGATCCCGCCCGAGTTGCTCGAGAAGCTCAACGTTGGCGGCCGGCTGTGTGCGATCGTCGGCACGATGCCGATCATGCATGCGCAACTGGTCACCCGGCTGAGCGAGAAGGAATACCGCACCGAGCAACTCTTCGACACGGTTTCCAAGCCGTTGACCGGATTCCCCAAAAAGCCCAAGTTCCAGTTCTAGCATTCCGCAGAATGTCTTTGCCGGACCTGAGCGGGTCCCGGTTGGAGGAACAAATGAAATTCAAGACCGTGTATGCCGGGGTGGTAGCAGGACTGTTCGCAATCGGATCGCCGGCCTTCGCTACCGACCTGGTGCAGGCGTACCGCGATGCGCTGGGGCGCGACGCGTTACTTGCCAGCGCCCGCGCCCAGCTGGGCGCCGCTCGCTCCCGGGTGCCACTGGCGCGGGCCGGACTGTTGCCGAGCGCCAGCCTCAGCGCCAGCGTGAACCGGCAGAAGGTCGAGACCAACGTCAGCCCAACGCGCGATTTCAGCGGCCAGAGCTATGCCGTGGCGGCTTCTTTCCCGCTCTACCGGCCGCAGAACTGGGAGTCGTTGGAGCAGGGCAAACTGGCCGAGAAGATTTCCGAGGCGGAATATTCCCAGGCCGAGCAGGACCTGATGCTGCGCGTTGCCCAGGCCTACTTCGACGTGCTCGGGGCACAGGACAACCTGACTACGATCCGCGCCCAAAAGCGCGCGATCTCCGAGCAACTCTCCTCGGCGAAACGCAACTTTGAAGTCGGCACCGCGACGGTCACCGACCAGCAGGAAGCGCAGTCACGGTTCGACCTCACCGTAGCCGAGGAACTGGCCATCGAGAACGATCTCGACGTCAAGCGCGCCACGCTGGCATTGCTGGTGGGCAAGCCGATCGGAACGCTCTACACCCTGCGCAGCGGCGTCAAGCTGGAAGGCCCCCAGCCCGCCGGCGAGGATTTCTGGACCGAGAACGCCCGCCAGAACAGCTTCTACGTGCAGCAGGCACTGATCGGCAACGAACTGGCGCGGCGTGAAATCGTCAGGCAACGGCTCGCCAGGCATCCCACGCTCGACCTGGTGGCACAAGTCGGCTACGCGGCCAACCCCGCATCGAGCTCGATCGGGGTGAATGCCACCAGCGCGCTGATCGGCGTCCAGCTGGCGATGCCGCTCTATAGCGGCGGGGCGATTCAGGCGCGGATCGACGAAGCCATAGCCAACAACGACAAGGCCGGCGCCGACCTCGAGGTTGCCCGGCGTGGCGCCGAGCAGGCCGCGCGCCAGACCTTCTATGGGGTCCGCAGTGGCCTGGCGCAAGTCAATGCGCTGGAAGCGGCTGAACGCTCGAGCCAGCTTTCGCTGGATTCGAACCTGCTCGGCTACCAGGTCGGCGTGCGCATCAACATCGACGTCCTCAATGCCCAGCAGCAGCTGTTCTCGACCAGGCGCGACCTGGCCAAGGCGCGCTACGACGTGCTGGTCAACGGACTGCGCCTCGAGTCAACCGCAGGCGCGTTGACCGAGGAAGACCTGCAGAAGGTCGGGGCGCTGCTGGTCGCTGTCCCGCAATAGCCGGCAAGCGCGGCCGCGTTCACGCGGCCGCGGCGGGAGCGGTGCTCAGGAAGTCCTGACCGACGGCACCAGAGGCATCAGCGCCGCGATCGTGCGCGCCGTTGCGCCACCATGCATCGAGCTGAACGCGAGCGCCGCGGCGCTCGCCCGGGTCCGGGCGATGGAATCAGCCAGCAACTCGGCGGCCGCGGCAATCATTTCATCGGCGTCGGCCACGCGCCTTGCAGCGCCGGCAGCGATTGCCTGCTCGGTGGCATCGGCGAAGTTGAAAGTGTGCGGTCCAACCAGGACCGGCACGCCGCACGCGCAGGCCTCGATCAGGTTCTGTCCGCCCAGCGGCAACAGGCTGCCGCCGACAAAGGCGACATCGGCCGCAGCGTAGTAGGCTGGCATCTCGCCCATCGAATCACCCAGCCAGACATCGACGGCCGCGGCGGGGGCGCTGGTCTGGCTGCGCCGCGCCAGTGTCAGGCCGCTGGCCGCGACCATTGCCGCCACCGCGTCGAAACGCTGCGGATGGCGCGGCACCAGCACCGTCAGGCGCCCGGGATCGGGATTGCGCGCCAGCGCCGCCAGCAGCAGGGCCTCCTCGCCCTCGCGGGTGCTCGCCGCCACCAGCACGCGTGGCCGCTCCCAGAGGGCACGCCAGGTGCGCCCGAGCGCAACCAGGTCGGCGGCCGGAACCTGGTCGAACTTGAGGTTGCCGGTGACGATCACGGCTGCCGCCCCCAGCGAGCGCAGGCGTTCGGCGTCGCCCTCGGTTTGTGCCGCAATCAGCGCAAAGCTCGCCAGCGCCCGGCGTGCGATGCCCTCGAAACGGCGCGCCCGCTTGAGCGAACGCGGTGACAGCCGGGCGTTGACCAGCGCCAGGGGAACGCCGCGCCGCTCCGCAGCAGCGATCAGGTTCGGCCACAGCTCGGTTTCCATCAGGATTCCCGCCACCGGGCGGTAGTGCTCCAGGAAGCGCGCCACGGCGTGCGGATAGTCGTATGGCAGGTAGCGGATGTGGACCCGCCCGGGCCAGCGGCTGGCGACCATTTGCCCAGCGGCCTCGCGCCCGGTCGGAGTCATCTGGGTCAGCAGCAGATCATGCTCGGGAAAGCGCTCGAGCAGCGCTGCGATCAGCGACTCCGCCGCCCTGGTCTCGCCCACCGACACCGCGTGCAGCCAGATCAGCGCCCGCTCACCAGGCGAGCCCGGGGCGGCAGCCGGGCCGGGCACACCTGCGGCCCCCGAATCGATCCCGAAGCGCTCCGCCCAGTGCTCCCGGTAGGCGGGTTGCCGCCGCGAACGCCACAACAGGTAGGCCATCACCAGCGGCGTGGCCAGGTACCAGACCAGCGAGTAGAGCGCGCGGCTCATGGGCGGCCCCAGAATGCGCGGCGTCCGCCCACCGCGCCAGCCGGGATGACTGCGCCCAATGGCACTCCCCTAGAAGGGCAGCTTCGCATTGGGCGCAATGCGCAGGATCTCGCGCCGGAAGACCTCCTGGATTCGGGCCAGCGCGGCCGCGGTGTCGCCCTCGAAACGCAGCACCACCACCGGGGTGGTGTTCGATGGCCGGGCCAGCCCGAAACCGTCGGGATATTCGACCCTCACGCCGTCGATCGTGATGATCTCACTGGCGCCATCGAACGTCGCCTCGGCGCGCAGCTTCTCGACCAGAGTGAAGTTCTCGCCCTCGGCACAGGGCAGTTGCAGTTCGGGCGTAGTGAGCGAGTCAGGCAGTGCGTTCAGAACTGCGCTCGGGTCGAGCTGGCGCGACAGGATCTCGAGCAGCCGGGCGGCGGCGTAGAGGCCGTCGTCGAAACCGTACCAGCGTTCCTTGAAGAAGACGTGTCCGCTCATCTCGCCCGCCAGCGCGGCGCCGGTTTCCTTGAGCCGGGCCTTGACCAGCGAGTGCCCGGTCTGGCTCATCAGCGGCCGGCCGCCGTGCGCCTGCACCCAGCTGGCGACATTGCGGCTGCACTTGACGTCATAGATCACCTGCGCGCCCGGTTGGCGCGCGAGCACGTCGGCGGCAAACAGCATCAGCTGGCGGTCCGGGTAGATGATCCGGCCGTCCTTGGTGACCACGCCGAGGCGGTCGCCGTCGCCATCGAAGGCGATTCCCAGCTCGGCGTCGGTTTCCGCCAGGCAACGAATCAGGTCCTGCAGGTTTTCCGGTTTCGAGGGGTCCGGATGGTGATTGGGGAAATTGCCGTCGACGTCGCAGAACAGTTCGACCAGCTCGCAGCCGAGCGCGCGCAGCAGCGCCGGCGCGGTCGCACCGGCCACGCCGTTGCCGCAGTCCACGGCGATCTTCATCGGGCGCGCCAGCCGCACGTCGCCGGTGATGCGCGCGATATAGCGCGCCGCGACGTCGTCGCTGCGAGCCTTGCCGGGTTCGGCTATGGCCGCCAGTCGGAGCGTGAATCCGGGGGCGACGATCGCCTGGTACAACTGCTGGATCGCAGCGCCGTGGAGCGTTTCGCCGGCAATGACCATCTTGATGCCGTTGTACTCGGGCGGATTGTGGCTGCCGGTCACCACCACTCCGGAGCCGGTGCCGAGTTCAAAGTTGGCGAAGTAGACCAGCGGGGTCGGCACCATGCCGATGTCGATGGTATCGACCCCAGCGCAATGGATGCCCTGCGCGAGCGCCGCGATCAGTTCCGGCCCGGAGAGCCGGCCGTCGCGACCGACGCAGATCGCTGTCACGCCCTTGGCGCGCGCCAGCAGCCCCAGCGCCGCGCCGATGGCGCGCGCCGCCGCCGCCGTCAGCGTCTTGTCGACGACACCGCGGATGTCGTAGGCTTTGAAGATCCCGGGAGACAACGACGCGGCGTTCACCGCAAACTGCTCAGGCATGTTCCTGCTCCATGGTCCGAGAGGGCCGGCGCCAGTGGTCAGGCCAGCCAATTCTGATATTGTCGCCGATTCTCTGCCGGTCACCGCCGCCAGCCACTGCCACCACCTGCCAGACTACGCTCACGATGAACGCCGCACCGCTCGCCGGATCCCGCGATGACCACTGACCTGATCGCCATCGGCGATGTGCAGGGCTGCCTGGCGCCGCTGATCGAGCTCACCAGGGCGATCCCCGGGATGGCGAGCGCCGAGGGCGCCGCGACCGCGGCTGGCGGGCAGGCCTCGGCGCACCTGCTGTTCACCGGTGACCTGGTCAACCGCGGCCCGCAGTCGCTGGCGACACTGCGCTTCGTGCGCGCGCTGGGCGAGCGCGCCACGGTGGTGCTGGGAAACCATGATCTCCACCTGCTGGCGGTGGCCAGCGGCGTGCGCCCGGCTCACCACTCCGACACCTTCGCCGAGATCCTGGCGGCGAGCGACCGTGATGAATTGCTCGACTGGCTGCGCACGCGACCGCTGGCCCACCAGGTCGACGGACACCTGCTGGTCCACGCCGGGGTGCTGCCGCAATGGGATGCCGCCCGGACGATGGCGCTGGCGGCGGAGGTCGAGGCCGTGCTGCGCGGCGAGCACTGGGTGGATTTCCTGCGCTCGATGTACGGCAACCGGCCGGCGCGCTGGAGCGACGACCTGCGGGGCCACGACCGATTGCGGGTGATCGTCAACGCGCTGACCCGGATGCGCTTCATTACCGCCGACGGGGAGATGGACTTCGCGCTCAAGGAAGGCGCTGCAGCGCCGCCACCAGGCCACCTGCCCTGGTTCGACGCGCCCGGGCGGCGCAGCGCCGATGTCACCGTGATCTTCGGTCACTGGTCGATGCTCGGGCTGATCGACCGCCCGCGCCTCATCGGCCTGGACACCGGCTGCGTCTGGGGCGGCGCGCTCAGCGCGGTGCGGCTCGCCGATCGCGCCCTGTTCCAGGTCCGCTGCGCGCAGGCGCAAGTGCCGGGCGGGCGCTGAGCCTTCAGCGCTCGAACGCGACCCTCCCGCCTACCAGCACCGTGCGCACCCGGCCGACCAGTTCGCGGCCGAAATATGGCGTGTGCACGCTCTGGCTGACGAGCGTGTCGCGCCCGACTTTCCAGTGCTCGCGGGGATCGAACAGGCACAGGTCGGCGGCTTCGCCAACGGCGATCCGGCCGCCGGCGACGCCGAGCACAGCGGCGGCGCGATAAGTCACCCGGCCGAGCGCGTCGGCCCATTTAACCCGCGCCTCATCGGCCCACTTGAGCGTCAGCGGCAACAGCAACTCGAGTCCGGTCACGCCTGGTTCGGCCTCACCAAACGGCAGTTGTTTGGCGTCGTCGTCGACCGGAGTATGGTCCGAGCAGATCGCGTCGATGGTGCCGTCGGCAACCGCGGCGCGAATCGCGTCGCGGTCGCGCTGCGCGCGAAACGGCGGATGGACCCGGTGGTTGGAGTCGAAGAAACCGATGTCGACGTCGATCTGGTGGAGGTGATGGACCGCGACGTCACAAGTCACCGGCAGGCCCTCGCTCTTGGCGCGGCGCACGATATCGATCCCCGCCGCCGACGACAGCCGACAGACGTGCACCCGGCAACCATTGGCGCGCACCAGCTCGAAAATGGTCTGCAGCGCGATCGTCTCGGCGAACGTCGGCACTCCCGCGAGGCCGAGGCGGGCGGCAACCGCGCCGCTGTGGGCGACGCCGTCGCGGCCCAGCCGGGGGTCCTGGGGCTGGAGCCAGACGGTATAGCCGAACCCGTGGGCGTACTGCATCGCCCGGAACAGCGCCTGGGTGTCGGTGATCAGCGCGCCGGGCTGGGCGAAGCCGACGCAGCCCGCCTCGGTGAGCTCGGCCATCTCGGTGAGCGCCTCGCCCTTGAGGCCGACGGTCAGCGCGCCGAGCGGATACACCCGCGTTGCGTCCAGTCCGCGCGCCTTGTGCTTGAGCATTTCGATCAGGCCCGGCTCGTCGAGCGGCGGATCGGTATCGGGCGGGCACGCCAGGCTGGTGACCCCGCCGGCCAGTGCCGCGCCGATTTCGGACTCCAGGGTCGCCTTGTGCTCGAAGCCCGGCTCGCGCAGCCTGGCGGCCAGATCGACCAGCCCGGGAACGGCTACCAGGCCCTGGGCGTCGATGGTGCGATTGGGCACGAACCCGGCCGGGGGCTCCCCGAGAGCCGCGACGTTGCCGGCCTGGATGTGAATCGCGCGCGGCGCGTCCAGGCCGCTGGCCGGGTCGATCACGCGGGCGTTGACGATCGAGATTTTCATCGCATGTCCCTCAGGGCGCTACCAGCAGGCTCATCACCGCCATGCGCACCGCAATTCCGAAACTCACCTGGTTGAGAATTACTGCCTGGGGCCCGTCGGCCACCGCCGAATCGATTTCGATGCCGCGGTTCATCGGCCCCGGATGCATCACGATCGCATCGGGCTTGGCGAACGAGAGCTTCTCGCGCGTCAGCCCGTAGTGCTTGAAATACTCCTGCGCCGAAGGCAGCAGAGCGCCGTTCATACGCTCGTTCTGGAGCCGCAACATGATGACCACGTCGACGTCCTTGAGTCCCTTCTTCATGTCGGTGGTGAAGTGCACGCCCAACTGCTCGACGCCCGACGGTACCAGGGTCTCGGGCGCGATCACCCGCACTTCCGGAACTCCCAGCGTGGTCAGGGCGTGGATGTCGGAGCGCGCGACCCGGGAGTGCAGCACATCGCCGATTATGGCCACCCGCAACTCGGTGAATTTCTTCTTGAAATGGCGGATGGTGTACATGTCGAGCAGCCCCTGGGTCGGGTGGCCATGCGCGCCGTCGCCGGCGTTGACCACCTGGATGCGCCCCTGGTAGTTGCGGTTGAGATGCTCGGCGATCAGGAACGGTGCCCCGCTCTGGCTGTGACGGACCACGAACAGATCGGCGTGCATCGCCGCCAGATTGTCGATCGTGTCGAGCAGCGACTCGCCCTTGTTGGCCGACGAGGTATTGATGTTGAGGTTGACGACGTCGGCCGAGAGCCGCTTGGCGGCGATCTCGAAGGTGGTGCGGGTGCGCGTCGAGTTCTCGAAGAACAGGTTGAACACCGACTTGCCGCGCAGCAGCGGCACCTTCTTGACCTCGCGCTCGGCCACCCCGATGAAACTCGCGGCGACGTCGAGAATGCGATGGATCATCGCGGCCGGCAGACCCTCGATGGTGAGCAGGTGGGCCAGCTTGCCGTCGGCCCTCAGTTGCGGATGTCGCAGTGGCATGGTTGGGTCCGGTAGTCAGGTACGGGACAGGGAGAAGGTGCCGTCGTCGGCGCGGCGCAGCACGTAGTCGTGGTCGCGGCCGAGCGGTTCGACGGCACCGCAGTAACGCGCTTCGATGGGCAACTCGCGGCCGCCACGATCGATCAGCACCGCGAGTTCGACCCGCGCCGGGCGGCCGTAGTCGAAGAGTTCATTGACCACCGCCCGCACGGTCCGGCCCGTGAAGAGGATGTCGTCGACCACGATAATGTCGGCGCCGGCAACCTCGAAGGGCAGTCCGGTCGATTTCATCTCGGCTGGCAGCCCGCGCCGGCCGTAGTCGTCGCGATGGAAGGCCGACGACAGCGTGCCCAGCGGTGTCGCCAGGGCGAGGTCGCGGTGCAGGCGTTCGGCGATCCAGGCGCCGCCGCTGTGCACCCCGACGAGGTGGACATTGCGCCCCGGACCGAGCCCTGCTGCCACGCTGGTGCGCAGCGCCGCGTAGATCGCTTCGGCGTCAAGCAATTGATTGTTGGTCATTGAGGTATTGTCTCAGGATAACTGCGGCCGCCTCGGCATCATCGGGTTCCCCCGCGGCCAGTGAACGGCGGGCTTCAACGGTGGAAAATCGTTCGTCGACCAGGGCCACCGGGCGGGCGAACCGGCCCTCGAGCTGGCGTGCAAAGCGCTCGGCGCGCCCGGTCCCCTCATGCTCGGCGCCATCGGGGTGCAGCGGACGGCCGACGATCAACCGGTCGGGGCGCCACTCTTCGATCAGCGCCGCGATGCCGCCGAACTTCAGGTCATTGCGCTGGGCCGGGACGATCGCCAACGGCCGGCCAGTGCCGGTGATGGTGTTGCCGATTGCAACGCCAATGCGCCGGGTACCGAAATCAAAAGCGAGCAGGGTTTCGCCGGCAGCGCTCATGCGTGCCCGGCCCCGGGGGCCAGAAACGCCGGGTTGATCCCGAGCAGGCTGAATGCGCCCTGGATCCGCTCGTCGGCAGGGGTATCGAAGATCAGTTCGGGTGTGGCCTCGACCGTGAGCCAGGCGTTGTGGGCAATTTCTTCCTCGAGCTGCCCCGGACCCCACCCGGCATAGCCGAGGGTGACCAGCAGCCGTTCCGGCCCGCCGCCCGAAGCCACTGCCTCGAGCACGTCCTTGGACGAGGTCAGCCCGACACCGCCGCCGACATCGACCGTGGAACTCCAGGAACCGACCGGCTGGTGCAGCACGAAACCGCGGCCGATCTGCACCGGGCCGCCGAAGAACACCCGCGACTTGGCGAGCGGCGCGATCTCGAGCTTGAGGTCGATGCGCTCGAACAGCGTTCCCAGGTCGATGTCCATCGGCCGGTTGATGACCAGCCCGAGGGCACCCTGGTCGCTGTGTTCGGCAACGAACACCACAGTGTCGCCAAAATTCGGATCGGCCATGCTAGGCATGGCGATCAGGAAATGGTTACTTAAATCGACAAACTCGTGCGCCATGAGGCAATTGTAGATCCCGCGCCGGGGACCGCACAATCACCATCTCAGGATACCGCGTGCTGGAGCTCGGCCGCCTTGATCAGCCGGCGGATGTGGCCCAGCAATTCCTCGTCGCGGTAGGGTTTGCCCAGGAAGACGTCGACGCCCAGTTCCAGCGCCCGGCCGCGGTGCTTCTCGGCGGTGCGCGAGGTGATCATCACGATCGGCACCTGGGCAGTGCGCGGGTCGCTGCGCAGCGTGCTGGTCAGGTCAAAGCCGTCCATGCGCGGCATCTCGATGTCGACCAGGAACACGTCCGGCAACACCTCCTCGGTCTGGTGCAGGGCATCCAGGCCATCCTTGGCGAGCAAGACCTCGAACCCCTCGCGGCTGAGCAGCCGTTGGGTGACCTTGCGGACCGTGAGCGAATCGTCGACCACCATCACGGTCGGCGGCGCCACCGCCAGCGCCGGCGTAGCCGGCACTATCTGCGCCGCGTTCGCCGCGCCCTGGGCCACCTGCTGGGCCAGCAGACCGGGGTTGAGGATCAGCACGATGTCGCCGTTGCCCATGACCGTGGCCCCGGAAACCCCGCGCACGCGCGATACCTGCCGGCCGACGTTCTTGACCACGACTTCCTGGTTGCGGCCGACCGAGTCGACATGCACCGCGATGCGCTGGCCCGCCGAGTGCAACACCACCACTTGCGAATAATGTTGTGCGACCGGGCTCAGGTCGGGAGCATCGACCAGCGTGGCCAGGTAGTAAAGCGGCACCCGGGCGTCCTGCCATTCGATCGAGCCGTCCTCGTAGGCCTGCGCCAGCGCCTGCGGACGCAACTGCAGCACCTGCTCGAAGCTGGTCGAAGGAACCGCATACTGCAACGGCCCGACCGTCACGATCACCACCTGCGAGATCGCCAGAGTCAGCGGCAGGTGGATCGTGAAGCGCGTTCCGGTGCCGCGGCCCGATTCGATCGTGATCCGTCCGCCCAGCGCCGAGACTTCCTCGTCGACCACATTGAGTCCGACGCCCCGGCCGCTGATCTCGTTGACCTCGGTCTGGGTCGAGAATCCCGGCATCAGGATCATGCCAGCCAGGGTGGCGTCATTGAGCAGCTGTTCGCGACGCGCCAGCCCGGCCTCGACCGCCCGTTCGCGGATTCTTTCGAAGTTCAGCCCGGCGCCGTCGTCGGCAAAGAGCAGCATCACCTCGTTGCCTTCCTGACGCACCTCGATCGTTATCTCGCCGGTTTCCGGCTTGTCTGCCGCAGCGCGGGTCGCCGGCGGCTCTATGCCGTGGGCGACCGAGTTGCGCAGCAGATGTTCGATCGGCCCCGCCATGCGCTCGAGCACACCACGATCGAGTTCGACGCCGCCGCCGGTGATTTCCAGCGTCACCCGTTTGCCGAGTTGCTTGGCAGTCTGGCGCACCACCCGGTACATCCGGTCCGAGGCCGAACCAAAGGGCACCATCCGGACCCGCATCAGGTCGTGCTGGAGTTCGCGCAACACCCGGCCCTGTCGCAACAGGTCCTGGCTCGCCTCATCGAGGCTGCGAAACGCTCCCTGTTGCACCGTGGCCACGTCATTGACCGATTCGGCCAGCATCCTGGTCAGTTCCTGCAGGCGCGTGAACCGGTCGAACTCGAGCGGATCGAAATCGCCGTCGCTCTCGCGCTGCTGCGCGAGCCGGGCCTGAATCTGGGTTTCCGCCTGGATCTCGATCTCGCGCAATTGCGAGCGCAAGCGGGCGACGTTCTCGGCTAGTTCACCAAGTGATTGCCGCAGCGAGCCCATCGAATTGTCGATCCGCGAGCGCGCGATCGAGACTTCGCCGGCCTGATTGACCAGATCGTCGAGCACATCGGCGCGGACCCGTACCAGCGGCTGCTGCGGCTGCGCGGCACCGGCACGGGGCACGGACTCGCTGGTCGCCGGAATGGCCGGCTCGGCCACTTGAGACGCCGAAGCATCGGCCGGCACTGCGCCGGGCTTGGCCAGATCCTGCGCCGCCTCTGCCTCGTGGGGCTCGCCAGCCGTTGGCACCGACGCCTCGGGCGCAAGGCCAGCCGCAGCGAACTCCGGCGGCATCGCTCCCGTTTTCGAAATTATCTCGAACAGCACCATCAGTTCGTCGTGGCGGGCAATCAGCGCTTCGATGCGCTCGGGCACGACCTCGTCGGGCGAGGCAACCGCCTCGACGCTCGCCTCGAGCTCATGAACGCGCTGGCCCAGGGTCATCGCACCGGCCATCCGGGCGCCGCCCTTGACCGTGTGCAGGGCGCGCATCACCGATTGCGCGAAACTGCGATTCTGCGGTCGATTGAGCCAGTCGCGCAGGTGTTCGCCGACCGCCGGCAGCCACTCTTCGGCCTCCTCGACAAAGACCGGCAGCAGGTCGGCATCGAACTCGTCGACGCAAACCGGGCCATCGGGCACCGGCTCGGCAGCCGGCTGGGAGGCCTCCGCCGTTGCGAGCGCAGAACCAGACGATGCCGCCTGCTGCCAGCGCCCGGCGAGAGTGCGCGCCAGCAACAAGGTCTCCGGCTCCTCGCCCGGCAGCGCGCCGGCGGCGAACTGGTGCAACATGGCCTGCAGCCGCTCGACCAGCTGGGAATAGTCGGCGCGGTCCTCGGGGTTGGTGGCAACTCCCGCTGCCGCCTGCGACGCCAGGAAGGTTTTGATGAGTCCGGCCACCTCATGGACCTGATCCAGCCCCACGACGCCGGCACTGCCCTTGAGCGTATGCACGCAACGGTGCGCTTCGTCGCTGGCAGCGCGCAGCGGCGAAAGGTGCCACTCGTCGGCGTCCGCGGTCAGGGTCGCCAGGATGGTGTCGGACTCGACCAGGAAAATCTTGTAGAGCTCTTCCCTGATCCACCGCCCGCCGATCTGCAGATCGCCCTGCGGCGGCGGCTCGTCGGACCAGACGGACTCGATGTCGAGCCCCATGTCGACGATCGGCCGGACATTGAGCCCGTTGGCGTCGAGATCGAGAAATTCGGCCCCACCGAGCTCCAGCAGCGAGCGATGGGACTCAATATCGGCGACCGGCTCGAGAATGTCGATGGTCTCGAATTCACTCTCTTCGGACTCGCCGATGGCCGCCGTGGCGGGCTCTGCGTCGCTCCATTGACTGGAAATCGCCGCGGCAGCGCCGTCGACTTCATCGGGCGCCGCGGCGGCGCCGATTTCGGGCAGCCGACCAGTATCGCGCACGCCCCCCGCAGCAGCCATCAGTGCGGCGGCATCGTCGCCCCAGGGCACGCCCTGTTCGATCCCCTCCAGCCAGGAACTGAACACCGCGCGAGCCCGGGCCGCCAGCCCCAGCAGATCCTCGCCGGCGGCGCGCGATTCGGCAACCCAGAGGTTGAATACCTGTTCGACCGCCCACGCGGCCTCGCCAAACAGCCCCAGCCCGACCATGCGGCTCGAGCCCTTGAGAGTGTGGAAGGAGCGCCGAATGTTGGTGAGTCGATCCTGATCGGCAGGAGCATCCGCCAGCGCCGCCGATTCGTGTTCGATGGTCTCGAGCACCTCGTGCGCTTCGGCCAGGAAGACCTGCAACAACTCGGAGTCGAACGCCGCGTCGATCGCACCCTGGCTGAGGTCGACAATCTCCGGCACTGCCGGCTGAACCGGCTGGGAGTCGCCGGGCGACACCGCGCCAGAGGGCGACTCGAGCGGGTTGTCGCCATAGGACTGGGGCCCGAACTGGGCTGGCGCCAGGGCATGGGCGACCGGCTGCGACCATCCCGCGTCGAGGTCGGACGCCGGGAACACTTCGCCAGCTCCATCGATCATCCGGGCCCTGAAATGCCCGCTGGCGCCATCGAAATGGTAGATCGCCGCCTCTCGGCCCGGATTGCGCAGGTCCTCGATGAAGAATCCCAGCGAACCGATGTCCAGCGCGAGTTCCTCGCAATCGGCCGGGTCGGACAGTTCCTCGGACTCGATCAACTCCCCGATTCTGGCCCGGATGGCGTCGGCCGCAGCGGCGGCATCGGCACAGTCGAGCAGGCGCAAGGCGCCGCCGACCTGGCGAATCTCGTCGATGGCGGTGGCAAGTCCCGGGCGAAGCCCGGGATCGCGAAAGAATGCGTCGAGCGTTTTCTCGACACCGCGCAGGTTGACCAGCAGTTCACCGATGAACGCTGCCATGGTCCGCCGCTCGTGGGTCGTGGCGGCCAATTCGTGAAGCCAGCTGGGCATCGGCGACAAGGTATCGCCGGCGACGATGGCGGTGATCCGGCCAGCCATCTCACGGCTGCGCGCGTCAGTGCTGGCAGAATCGCGCAACCCGGCTTCCAGCGCTGCCTCGGAAAACAGCAACGCCATGGCAACTTCCACGCCCAGCGTTTCGCCAATTTCCGCGTTGGAGTCGGACTGCGTGCGCCCGGTGTTCAGGCAGGCCTGCGCGAGCCCGACCATGCCGGGAATGCCGAAATCAGCGATCGCGCCGGTGTACTCCTCGAGCGCGGCCACGAAAGCAGCCAGTTCTCCCGCCTGGCCGCGCGCGGCGCGATCCCAGGTGGCGGTGGCACGATTGAGCGCCGTTCCCGCCCGGGCCCGCAGCTTGCGCTCGATGGCGCCGTAGCGCGGGATCTCGAAGTCCGCCGGCACCATGCCATCGAGCGCAAAGGCACTGCGCACCCTGGCCACCAGTTCGCTGCCGCCCTGCGCGCACGCCAGTGCGAACAGCGCATCGCGCAACAGCCCTTCGGCCAGCGGAGCCTGCTGGCCGATGGTGCGCCGCAATTGCATGTTGATCCTGGCAATCAGCCGCTTGCCCTGGACGTCGAGCTCGAGCACACCGTCGCGCAAGGCCTCGAAATAGGCGAGCACCACGGTCCAGAACGATCCATGGCGACTGGCGACAGTCGACTTTTCAAATGCCTCGATCGCCTCGTGCAACTGGGCCAGCGTTTCGCGGCTGCCCGCCTCGCGCAGCAGCTTGAGCAAGCCGTGCTCGAAGGCCGTCTGCACTGCCTGCAGGTCCTCCCTGGAGAGCTCGAGCGGCGCGGTTGCGGCGCTCGAGAGCGTGGCCGTCAGCCGCGGAAAGAACAGGTCCGCCGGGTGGATCCGATCCGCATCGCGGGCCTCGAGCAGCGCCCGATAGGCGGGGTAGAGATACAGCGGCTGGTCGGGAGCGCCCCGCAACAGGTCGTCGAGATATTCCGGCAGTGCGGTCAGCGCGTTGCTGATACGGGCCACGACACCGGCTGATGGGGCTACCGTGCCGCTTTCGAGGGCATCGAGCAAGCGCTCGGCCTCCTGCACCACCACCGTCGCCCCGGGCATCTCAACCACGGCGAGGGCGCCATAGGCCTGGTGCAACGCCATCCTGGCTGCCGCCAGGCGATTGGTGTCGAGCACGCCGGCCTCTTCGGGGCCGGCGCCATCGCCAGTGACGATCAGCGTTTCGAGCAGATTCTGGACCTCGGTGAGCGACTCGCGAATCTCGCCGATGCACCACGACAGTGCCGCGAGTTGCGGCGCCGCGGGTACCGCCCGTGCGTCTTCAAGATGCTCGTTCACACTTTGGTCTTGCTCTGTCATCAGAATCACTCGCCTCATCCCGATGCGTTGCTAGGAAACCCTGAACCGCGCTACCGAGTTCTTCAATTCCTGCGCCAGCACCGCGAGCTGACGAATCGACCCCGCGGTTTGCAGCGTACCTTCAGAAGTCTGTTCCGTCACCAGTAGAATTCGTTGGATCGACTGTGCGACCGTGCCCGCCGATGCCGCCTGCTTGGAGGTGGTGTTCGAAAAACCTTCGATCAGCTCGGCCAGATTACCCGAGACGGTGCCGATTTCATGCAACGCGTGACCGGCATCGTCGGACAGGCGGGTGCCTTCGACCACACCCTGCGTGCTCAGTTCCATCGCCCTGACGGCGTCCTGGGTGTCGGTCTGGATGCCGCGAATCAGCGTGGAGATCTGCTTGGTCGCCTCGCCCGAGCGTTCGGCGAGGCGCTGCACCTCCTCGGCCACGATCGTGAAGCCGCGACCTGCCTCTCCTGCCGACGCCGCCTGGATCGCGGCGTTGAGCGCGAGCACGTTGGTCTGTTCGGTGATGTCGGAGATCAGCTCGACAATCTCGCCGATTTCCTGCGAGGACTCGCCGAGGCGCTTGATGCGCTTGGCGGTCTCCTGGATCTGGTCGCGAATTCCATTCATCCCGGCGATGGCATTGTCGACCGCCCGCGTGCCCTGCTGTGATGCCGCCAGCGACTGGCCGGCGACCTGGACCGACTCGGACGCCCGTGCCGAGACCTCGTGGATCTGCTGCGCCATGCGCAGCACCGCCTCGCCAGTGTCGCGAATTTCCCGCGACTGCTGCTCGGAGGCCGCCTGCAGGCTGGTCGCAGTCATCTGCGCCCGCGACGACGCCTCGTTGACGAGCTTGGCCGTGCTGTTGATCCGCGCCACCAGGCTGCGCAACTCCTCGACCGTGTAGTTGACCGAATCGGCGATTGCGCCGGTGATGTCGTCGGAGACCGTGGCCTGCACCGTGAGGTCGCCATCGGCAACTTCCTGAAGTTCGTTCATCAGGCGCAGGATAGCCGCCTGGTTGAGGTCGTTGGCGCGCCTGGTCTGCTCCTGCTGACGCTCGGCGATCGCCCTCTGGGCTTCGGCATCCTCGGCGCGCACGACGCCCTCGACGACATAGGCCCGCGCCAGACCAAAGCTGCCAATCGCCGCGATCAGGCCGCAGATTCCGGCTGCGATCACCCGCCAATCCGGTCCGCCGTCGCCCGCGCTCACGCCGCGCAGGCTCTCGAGTTCCAGCCGCAGCGGCTCGCTGCCCCTGAAGATCCGCCGTTCCGAAACCTTGGCCTGCTGCAGGCCGGCGAGATTATCGAGGATATTCTTCAGCGACTTCTCGCTCGTCCCCAGCAGGGTCTTGACCTCGCCGAGCGCGCGCGTGGTTTCGGCGTCGGCTGGCGGCGTCGCCCGCAGCAGCGCGTCAGCATTGGCCCCCAGCGCGCGCACCGACTGACCCAGGCTTGTGCCCACCTGGGGATCGAAGTGCTCGGCCGAGACCAGCATGCTGGCGTCCTTGGCGATGCTCTGCGTCAGCATCACCAGTTCGCCCGAGAGCGATATTTCGCGTGCCGAAGAGCCCTTCTGAAGCTTGGCCGTCGCGACCGTCTGCGCCGCGCCCAGCAATTGCGGGTTGGCGCCAAGAATCGTGCGCCGCAACTCGCCCAGCGACTCGAGCAGCGGACGCTGATCGCCGAGCTGGCGGGCCGCCTCGTCGGACGAACGCCAGCGCGCCATCACCGTCGGCAGCGCCGGCGCGACCGAGTCAATCGCCGTGAGCTGGTCGAGGGCCGCATTGACCTTCTGGCGGCTTTCGGAGAGCTGCACAAAGGATTCGAAATCACCGCCAATCGCGCCCGGTGCCGACTTGGCCATGCGCTGTGAATGGGTCAGCGCTTCGCCAATCAGGTGGGTGACGCGATTCATCTCGGCCGAGTGGCGCACGTCAAGCCAGAGGAACAGAAAGCTCAGTCCGATGGCCAGCGCCAGCACCGGCACCCAGACCCGAACCTGGCGCTCGAACGGCAGATGGCCCACCAGGGGGAAAACTAAGCGCCGCCGCCGGTCAGCGCGCACCTGCGCCCTGGCGCCGGCAGTAGTTCCGGCAGAGGCGCCGACTTCGCCGTAGACGATCGGGTTGTCGCGCCCGCCGCGATCGTTGAGGTCGTCAATGATCACCGTGTCCGGCGCCAGTGACACGCCTTCGTCAGCCAACCCGCTGGAATCCTGGCCTGATGCAGGCGTCTTCATGTGCGGGCTCTTCTCCATGGTCGGTGGCATTTTCTAGCGCGCCGCGACGAGGAAACGCTCGTCGACGGCCAGTTGCTGCAGGCTGAGTTCGTGCCAGTGCCGGTCCTGCGCGTCAACCCACTCGGCGCGCTCGGCGCCGTCAGGATCACTGATCAGGAGCAGCTTCGCGAGGTCCTGGAGACCCAGCATGCGATCGACCAGCAACGCAGCATTGAGGTTGAGCCGTGACGCGAACACCAGCAGGCGCGACTCCCGACCCACCACGCTGGGGGACTCGCCCAGGAATTCGGCCAGATCGGTCACCGCGTGCAGGGAGCCACGCAGGTTGACCAGCCCGCGCAGCCACGAATGGGTCAACGGCACCACCGCGAAAGTCGGCGGGACCGCGACAATTTCGCCGGCCTCGGAGAGTTCGACCAGCCAGAGCCGGCCGGCTGCCTCTACCCCGAGCTTGGTCTGGCGCGCCGCGCCTGCTTCCCCGACTCGTGCGCCAAGCCGCGCCTGGAATTCGCGCAGGTGATCGTCCTCGGGAGTCTCGCCGGGTTCCGGGCTTGCCGCGGCAGCGGCCACGGTCTCCGGGTTCGGCGCGTCGTCGTCCGCAACCGCCGCCGGCGTGGCGGTGACCTCTTCCTCGGGCGGGGCAGCTTCCTGCTCTGCCTCGGGAATGGCCACGGGCGCCTTGAACTGGCGCAGCAGGTCGTCGAATTCGTTCATGATCGTTCGGTGGCCGCTTCCGGCGCAGTGGCGGCCAGCAGGCGCGCCACGCGCGCCAGCAGGTCCTGGTCGGCCACCGGCTTGATCACGTAATCACGCGCGCCCTGGCGCATCCCCCAGATGCGGTCGGTCTCGCCAGCCTTGCCGGTGCAGATCAGCACCGGGATGTTCTGGGTGACCGGGTCGCGGGCCAGCGTGCGGGTGACCTGGAAACCGCTCAGGCCCGGCATAACCACGTCGAGCAGCACCAGGCTCGGGTGCTCGTCGCGAGCCTTGCGCAGGGCTTCCTGGCCGTTTTCGGCAGTAATTACCTGATAGCCCTGGCCGACCAGAAGGTCGGAAAAGTAGAAGCGGGCCGTGGCCGAGTCGTCGACCACCAGGATCTTGGGGACGCTCATGGCGTGGATTCTCCCATCGCTGCGTCTCTCACGCCTGCGCGCCGGTGGCGACGTATTCGCCCACCGTGCGCAGCAATCCGTCCTTGGTGAACGGCTTGGTCAGATAGAGGTCGGAACCCACCATGCGCCCGCGGGCACGATCGAACAGCCCGTCCTTGCTCGAGAGCATGACTACCGGGATGTTGCGGTAGCGCTGGCTCTTCTTGATCAGCGCACAGGTCTGGTACCCGTCGAGCCGCGGCATCAGGATGTCGCAGAAGATCAGGTCCGGTTCGTGATCGGCAATCTTGGCCAGCGCGTCGAAGCCGTCCGCTGCGAGAATCACTTCGGCACCAGCCTGGCCGAGGAAGATTTCCGCGCTGCGCCGGATCGTGTTGCTGTCGTCGATCACCATCACCTTGACGCCAGCGAGTTGGCTGACATCACTCATCTCGTTCCCCACAGCATGGCCAGACTCCTCGTGCCGTTAATGTCGAAGTCGATGGTACCCTGCCGGCAAATGAGCAGCGCTGGGGTACCGATGAGTGGTCAGGGGATTGCGACAGACGCGCGCACAAGCGCTGGCTCTGCGATACACGGGCTCTACGCGATCACGCCCGAGCTCGAAAATACCGCCGAACTGCTGCGGCTGGTTGCTGCCGCCTTGCGCGGTGGCGCCAGCGTCGTGCAGTACCGCGCCAAGCAGGCCGACGCCGAGTTGCGGCGCGAGCAGGCCGCGGCGCTCAACGCGCTGTGCCGCCAATTCGCCGTGCCGCTGATCATCAACGACGACTGGCTGCTGGCGCTCGCGGTCGGCGCCGCCGGCGTGCACGTCGGGGCAAACGACGGTGAACCGCAGGCGGTGCGCGCGGCGCTCGGACCAGGAAGAATTCTGGGGGTGTCGTGCTACAACCGGCTCGAGCTCGCCGAGCGGGTGATCGGGGTGGCCGACTACGTCGCCTTTGGCAGCGTCTTTCCTTCGGCCACCAAACCCGACGCGGTGCGGGCCGAGCTCGAGCTGTTTCGCGAGGGGCGGCGGCGCGGCTGGCGGACGGTGGCGATCGGGGGGATTGATCAGGCGAACGCGCGCTCGGTGATAGAAGCCGGGGCGGATGCGGTGGCGGTGATCAGCGCGGTGTTCGGGGCGGAGGACGTTGAAGTGGCGGCGCGGGGAATATCGGGATTCTTCGCCACCGGGCGATCATCGCCGGTTTGATCCTGGATCAAGCCGATCTCGGCCGGCTCACCTATCGCCGAAACAACGGAAAACGCGGCCCGCAGGCCGCGTTATTGAAGACAGTGCTATCTATTTATCGATCGATCAGCGGCAGGTAGCCGGTACGTACTTGTCCGAGATCGTGGTGGTGCAGGCCCAGGTCAGCTGACCAGTGCTGGCGCCGGCGGCGTCAGTCAATTCGGTCGGGGTCAGCACGATGGTGCCGGCCGCGTTAGGTACACTCGAAGTAATCGTAACAATGCCCGTAAGATCGGTAACAGCAACGCCAGAGACGTAGGTGGTCGCGCCGGGGAAGATATAGCCGCTGTTGGCGGCGGTTACAAACGCCAGGCCACCCAGCGACTGGGCGGTCTCCGACACCGCCAGCTTGGCCGGCGCGCCCATGATGACCACTTCCGAAACTTTCGCCCGCGTCGTGTAGTCCTGATACGCCGGCAGCGCTACCGCTGCCAGGATGCCGATGATCGCGACCACGATCATCAGTTCGATCAGCGTGAAGCCCGTTTGTACCCGTTTGCCCATCTTGCCAAATTTGCTCATTTCCAATCTCCTGAAGGTTGATGAAACTAGGAAGCGAAAAAGCTTCTCTCGGGTCATATAAAGCAGCCTCCGTGCCAGCCGGCGCCAGGAAGGAGCAAGTGGCGACGAACGGCGGGTTTTGTGGCGGCAGGTGTGAGATCGGTCACACTATTTGGGGCGGCTCGACCGTCTGTCGGGAGGCTCCTGGGAGTGGCCGATTCGGCCGGCGCGCAACCAAAGCAACGGGGCGGTCTGGATCACGGCCAAATGTGACGGTTCTTGTCACCCGGGGTGACGAATCGCGTCACCCGCGCGCTTCAGAGCTCGAGCACTTCGCCCTGCACCAGCACCCGCGGGCTGTGCCGCCCGGCCCAGGCGCCGACCTCGGAGGCGATCAGCTCGCGGTCCGAGGGCTTGAGATGGGTGATCAGCACCTCGGGTTCGCGCTGCAGCTTGGCGAGTTCCTCGCCCAGCTGGATCGGGAAGAGGTGCTTGGCGGCAACCGCCAGGTCACGCTCGCGGTTGGCGAAAGCGGTCTCGACGATCAGGTAGCGCAGGTTGTCCATGCCGTTGACCGCCCGCCAGAAGTCGTCGTTGGGACCGGTATCGCCCGAGAACACCAGCGCGGCCTCATCGGTAAAGACCTGGAAGGCCAGCGCCGGCACGGTGTGGCTTGCAGCCAGGCTGCGCACGCTGCGCCCGGCGATCTCGACCACCGAGTCGATCGCCAGCGGGGCGAACTCCATCCACGGCCGCTCGTAGTGCGGGATTTCGGTGAAGTCCGGCCAGATCACCCAGTTGAAGATATGGGTGCGCAGCGCCGCGATCGTTTCCGGCAAGGCATGAACCGTGACCGGGCGCTGGCGCAGCGACCCGACCGAATCGACCAGCAGCGGCAGCGCCGCGATGTGATCGAGGTGGGAATGGGTCAGGAAGACATGGTCGATCTCGGCGAGCTCGGCGACGCTCAGGTCGTAGACCCCGGTGCCGGCGTCGAGCAGGATGTCGGAGTCTACCAGGAACGAGGTCGTCCGCATGCCGCTGCCAACACCACCGCTGCAACCGAGCACACGGACTTTCATTGCCCCGCCATTGACGTCTTGCGAACCGATTCCTGAAGTTCGGCGCTCTCCTGCGGCACGATCCTCAGCACTCCCGGCGCGCCATCGGCGGGCGCCGGAACGAAGACCGCGACCCGCTCGATGCGCCCGGCGACCGTCACCCGCTCTAGTTGCGTGCACTGCATCTGCCGGCACAGCCGCGCCGTGCCTTCACCCAGGATCACCGGCACCTCGAAGCGCTTGGTCAGGCCCTCCAGCCGAGCGGCCAGATTCACCGCGTCGCCAATTACGGTATAGGCGCGGCGCAACTTCGAGCCCATTTCGCCCACCCGCACCACGCCCGAATTGATTCCGATGCCGACGGCCAGAGGTGGCAGGCCACGCTCGACAAAGCGGCGCGACAGCCGTTGAGCCTCGATCTGCATTGCCAGCGCGGCCTCGACGGCGCGGTCGGCGTGGGCCGGATCCTCGAGCGGGGCGCCCCAGAACGCCATCACCGCGTCGCCGATGTACTTGTCCAGCGTGCCGCGGTGGGCGTGGATCACCTCGGTCATCGCGGTCAGGAATTCATTGAGATATTCGCGCAACTGCTCGGGCTGCATCTTCTCGGCCATCGCGGTGAAGCCGCGGATGTCGGCGAACAGCACCGTGACTTCGCGATCCATGCTGGCGTCGGCGCGATGGCTCAGCGGGTTCAGCGCCATCTGCTTGACCAGTTCCGGGGACACATATTCGCCAAACAGCGCCACGACGGCGCGGCGCGCCCGCCCTTCGGTGAGATAGCCGGCGGCAAGATTGAACAGCGTCAGCACCAGCACCATCGCCAGGCCAGCGGTCAACGGCAGCATCAGCGCGAAATTGCTGAACGCGATCGTGTTCCAGGCCACCAGCGTGCCCAGGCTGATGACCCCGACCAGCAGGACGCCCAGCGGGCCGATCAGCGGCGCGCTCGCGGCCAGCGCCAGCCCGACCAGTCCCATCCCGACCGCCGCCAGCAGGCCGGCGTCGGCCGGACGCTGGTTGATCGTGCCGGCGAGCGCCCCCGAAATCAGTTGCGCGTGAATTTGCACTCCCGGAAAGGTCGCACCGATCGGGGTTGCCCGCAGGTCGGTCAGTCCGGGGGCACTGGTGCCCACCAGCACGATTCGATCGGCGAACCACCGCGGATCGGCGCGCCCCGCGAGCACGTCGCTTGCCGAGACATAGCGAAACGGCCGCTTGCTGCCGGCAAACGGCACCAGCGCGGTCATCCCGGCCGAGATCGGCAATGAAACCGCACCCCGTGCCCCGCGCAGGGCAATGGTCTGGTCCGAAACCACCAGCGCCGCTGCGCCCAGGTAGTCGCGTAACAGGCCGAGCGCCAGGGAAGAGTAGAGCTGCTCGCCGTGGGCGGCGAGCAGCGGCAGGGCCCGCACCACGCCGTCGGGATCGACCAGCGGATTGAGGAACCCGGCACCGTCGGCGGCGGCCTGCAACTGGGCCAGGTTGGCGCCATAACCGTCCCAGGACGTGACCTGCTGGCCGGGACGCAGCGCGTGCGCCGGCAGGACCGGAGCCGGCAGGACTCCTACCCCCCTGCCCCCGGATTCGTTGCCGAAGTAATAGCCGAGGTGAACCCGGTGTCCGGTGAGCGCGGCCGCGAAGGCGTCGTCGTCGCCGGCCGCGCGCGAGGGCTCGGCGAAAACCACGTCGAAACCGACCACCGCCGCCTGGCCATCGTCGGTGAGGCGCCGGGAGAGATCTGCGAGCACCGCCCGCGGCCAGGGCCAGCGGCCCTGTTCGGCGAGGCTGCGCTCGTCGATATCGACGATCACGATCCGGTCGTCAGCAACCGTATCGCGCATGCGCAGCCGGGCGTCATAGGTCCAGCGATCGAGTGCGCCAAACCAGCCGGATCCCGGCGCGCCGACCTGCCAGGCGCAGAAGCCCAGGGCGATCGCCGCCCCGGCAGCGAACCGGCGCAGGCGCGAGCGCGCGAGCGCACTCAACTCGCTACCGCCCGGAGGCGAACGATCACCTGCCGCAATGGTCGACTTGGCTGACATGAGGGGATCGTAACGGGAAGCCTCCGGGGCTCTAAGGAACTATTTCATGAAAGGGGCCGGGGCGCCGCCAGACGGAGGTACTCGCCGGCAACAACCGGCGTTCCCACCCGGTATGGCCGTCAGGAACTGGTGTCGGGCACCGTCCGTCTGATCAGCAGCATGGCTGCCCCGATCACGACCAGCGCCCCGATCAGGGCTGCCCCATACTCGACGATCGGGCCCTGTGGACCGAGCGCGCGCACCACCCAGACGTCGGTCACCATCATGTGGCCGGCGATCCAGCCAAGGAGCGCGCCGCCGCCCCAGATGACGATCGGGAACCGCTCGATCAGCCCAATGACCATCTGGCTGCCCCAGACGATAATCGGAATGCTCACCAAAAGGCCGAAAACCACCAGTCCGATCTGATGTCCGGGATCGGCCTGCTGCGCGGCCCCGGCGATAGCGATCACGTTGTCGACGCTCATCACCAGGTCGGCGACGATGATCGTGCGCACCGCCGCCATCAGCGAGGTGCCGGCTGCGACCTCGTGGTGGCCGTCGCCCTGCTCCGGCAGCAGCAGCTTGACCCCGATCCAGAACAACAGCGCGCCGCCGACGATCTTGAGGAACGGCACCTGCAGCATTGCGACCGCGAAGACGATCAGGATCACCCGCAGGACGATAGCGCCCGCGGTTCCCCAGAGGACACCTTTCATCCGCTGGTGCTTGGGCAGGTTGCGGCAGGCCAGCGCGATCACCACCGCGTTGTCGCCGCCGAGCAGGATGTCGATCATGATGATCTGGGCGACTGCCGCCCAGTTCATCGTGACCATGAACTCAATCAACGTCAGCCTCGCGCGCCATCATCACGGACCCGCATCGCGGTCCGCTCAGAGCACGGTCTTCAGCAGCGAACCCATCTCCGAGGGATCGCGGGTGACCTTGATGCCACAGGCATCCATCACCGCGAGCTTTTCCTGCGCCGTGCCCTTGCCGCCCGAGATGATGGCGCCGGCATGACCCATGCGCTTGCCTGCCGGGGCAGTGACGCCGGCGATGAAGCCAACCACGGGCTTCTTCATGTTGGCCTTGACCCAGTGCGCGGCTTCTTCCTCGTCGGTGCCGCCGATTTCGCCGATCATCACCACTGCGTCGGTCTCGGGGTCGTCGTTGAACAGGCGCAGCACATCGATGTGCTTGAGCCCGTTGACCGGATCGCCGCCGATGCCCACTGCCGATGACTGGCCCAGCCCGAGAGCCGTGACCTGGGCAACCGCCTCATAGGTCAGGGTCCCGGAGCGCGACACCACCCCGATGCGACCCTTGCGATGGATGTGGCCCGGCATGATGCCGATCTTGATTTCTTCGGGCGTGATCAGCCCGGGGCAGTTGGGCCCGAGCAGCAGGGTCTTGCTGCCGGCCTTGCGCATGCGGTCCCGCACCACGACCATGTCGCGCACCGGGATGCCCTCGGTGATGCAGATCACCAGTGCGAGCTCGGCCTGGACCGCCTCCCAGATCGCCTCGGCGGCGCCCGCCGGCGGCACGTAGATCACCGAAACAGTCGCGCCGGTGGCAGCGCGCGCGTCGCGCACGCTGGCGAAGATCGGGATTCCCTCGAAGTCCTCGCCGGCCTTCTTGGGATGGACACCGGCGACGAACGCCGCCTTGCCATTGGCATAGTCACGGCACATCCGGGTGTGGTACTGGCCGGTCTTGCCGGTGATCCCCTGGGTGATCACCTTGGTGTTCCTGTCGATCAGGATGCTCATTGCTTGGGTTCCTGTTTTCGAATTCGCGATTCAGGCCTTGGCGGCCGCGACGACTTTCTCTGCGGCCTGGCCCATTGTGTCGGCCGAGATGATCGGCAAGCCCGAGTCGGCAAGAATCTTCTTGCCAATCTCCTCGTTGGTGCCTTTCATGCGCACCACCAGCGGAACGTCCAGCGACACCGCCTTGGACGCAGCCACCACGCCCGCGGCGATCACGTCACAGCGCATGATCCCGCCGAAGATGTTGACCAGGATCGCCTTGAGGTTGGGGTTGCGCAGCATCAGCTTGAAGGCCTCGGTGACTTTCTCGGCGGTGGCGCCGCCACCGACGTCGAGGAAGTTCGCCGGCTCGCCGCCGAAGAGCTTGATGGTGTCCATCGTGGCCATCGCCAGTCCGGCGCCGTTGACCAGGCAGCCGATGTTGCCGTCGAGCGGGATGTAGGCGAGGTCATGGGCGCTGGCCTCGACCTCGGCCGGATCTTCCTCGTCGAGGTCGCGCATCTCGACGATTTCGGGATGGCGGTAGAGCGCGTTGGAGTCGAAGTTCATCTTGGCGTCGAGCGCCATTACGCGCCCGTCACCGGTGACGATCAGGGGGTTGATCTCGGCGAGCGACGCGTCGGTCTCCCAGAAGGCCTTGCACAGGCCCTGGAGCACCGCCCTGGCCTGCAGCACCGAGCCCTCGGGGCTGCCGATCTTGCGGGCCAGATCATCGGCCTGGGCGTCGGTCAGTCCGGTTTGCGGGTCGACCGACACCTTGTGGATCTTCTCGGGCGTGTGGGCGGCCACCTCCTCGATGTCCATGCCGCCTTCGCTCGAAGCCATCACGGTTACCAGCTGGGTAACGCGATCGATAACGATGCCGACATAGAGTTCGTCGCGGATATCGGCGCCATCCTCGACCAGCAGGCGACGGACCTTCTGTCCGGCCGGTCCGGTCTGGTGGGTAACCAGTTGCATGCCCATGATCGCTTCGGCGTTCTCGCGCACCTCGGCCAGCGTACGGGCCAGCTTCACGCCGCCGCCCTTGCCGCGGCCGCCGGCATGAATCTGCGCCTTGACCACCCACACCGGACCGCCGAGCGTCTCGGCGGCCTTCATCGCTTCATCGACCGAGAAACACGGTATGCCGCGCGGCACAGGCACGCCGTACTTCTTGAGAATTTCCTTGCCTTGATACTCATGAATCTTCATCGCGTTTCCTCGTCAAGAATCCGGGAATTCGGGAGTCAATCAGCCGCCTTCGGAGGCGGTCTGGGGTTCGTTGGCAGTTCCGACGTACCACTTGGGGTAGTAGCGGCGAACCGCTTCCCCGTCGCTACGCATGGCTTGGCAACTGTCGAGTTGAAATGGCTTGCGCAAACCGCGCTCGCCGGCTTCCTGGGCGCGCCGGGCCAGTGCGCTGCCGGCCATCGCCTGAATGGCGAGGGTAGGCAGTTGCTGGGCAAGCTCGGTCAGGTGGGTACAACCATTGATTCCGGCCAGCCGCTCGCGCAGCTCACGCCCGAATCCTTTCATCAGGTTCAGCCCGATCATGGCCTGGTAGGCGGGCGCCGCCGGCTCGCCATACCCCGGGTAGGGAACGCTGTTCATGATCGCCTCGGCGGCGCTGACGCAGAAAGTCTTATGGTCGATCGTGACCCGCAAACGCATCCGGTGCACCGGCTCTCCCGCCACCCGCAAGCCGCTTTGAAGTTGCAGGTCGTGGGGCTTGACGTCGGTCATCTCCACTTCGAGATCGAGGTCGCCGTCGTCGCGCGCGAACGCTTCAAGCACCACGGTCCGGGTATGGAGATGGGTTCTGCCGCTATTGGCCGGGGCTGATTGCATCCGATTCTGGGTCGTGCCGCGAGGCACAAGCTAGTGGCGTCAAACCTGAAATGGTAGCACGCAAGAACCCATATGCTGCGGCGCCGCATCGCGCTCGACAACGGCTGAATCAATCGTCCTCATTGCCCGAGAGCACCCGCCGGATCACCTCGCCCGGGAACCCGCGCGCGGCCAGGAAGCGGGTCTGGCGGGCGCGTTCGCCGAGATCCTCGGGCAGGCTGCCGAAGCGTCGCCGCCACACCTTACGGGCCCGCGCCAGCTCGGTGAGCCTCAGCTCGCGCACCTGCTCGGCCACCGTCTCTTCTGCCAGACCGTGCTCGCGCAACTCCTGGCGGATGCGGGCCACGCCGTAGCGCTCGCCCCGGCGCCGCGCGAGTGATTGGGCGAAACGCTCGGGGCTGAGCAGATCCTGCCGCTCGAGCTCGTCGAGCAGCGCCTCGATCGTGGCGGGGTCGTCACAATGACGCGCCAGTTTGCGCGCCAGTTCGCCCCGGGCATGCTCGCGTTGCGCGAGCAACCGCAGGGCCCGGGCCCTTAGCGATGGCTGCGCTCCGAATGACATGGCTGTTGCCGGCAGCAGGCGCTATGCCGGCCTTGCTCTCAGGGCTCGACGATAGCGCGCACATCCGCACCGCGGGGCTTGACCCCGAAATGCTCGCGCACCTTGTTCTCGATCTCGAGCGCAAGTTCAGGGCGCTCGCGCAGGAACTCGCGCGAATTGTCCTTGCCCTGCCCGATGCGCTCGCCACCGTAGCTGTACCACGCACCCGCCTTCTCGACTACGCCGCAACTGGAGCCGAGGTCGAGCAACTCGCCATGGCGCGAGGTGCCCTCGCCGTAGAGGATGTCGAACTCGGCCATCTTGAACGGCGGCGCGACCTTGTTCTTGACCACTTTCACCCGGGTTTCGCTGCCGATCACTTCGTCGCCCTTCTTGATCGCGCCGATGCGCCGGATGTCGAGCCGCACGGACGCGTAGAACTTGAGCGCATTGCCGCCGGTCGTGGTCTCGGGGTTGCCGAACATCACGCCGATCTTCATCCGGATCTGGTTGATGAAGATCACCAGGGTCTTGGTGCGGCTGATGGTCCCGGTGAGTTTGCGCAAGGCCTGCGACATCAGCCGCGCCTGCAGCCCCGGCAGCGAGTCGCCCATTTCACCCTCGATCTCGGCCTTGGGGGTCAGTGCGGCGACCGAATCGATCACGATCAGGTCGACCGATCCCGAGCGCACCAGGGCTTCGGCGATCTCGAGCGCCTGCTCGCCGGTATCGGGCTGGGAAATCAGCAGATCTTCGAGCGTTATGCCGAGCTTGCGGGCGTACTGGACGTCGAGCGCGTGCTCGGCGTCGATGAACGCGCAGGTGCCGCCGAGTTTCTGCATCTCGGCCACTACCTGCAGCGTTAGCGTGGTCTTGCCCGAAGATTCCGGGCCGTAGACCTCGACCACCCGTCCGCGCGGCAGCCCACCGACGCCCAGCGCGATGTCGAGCCCCAGCGAGCCGGTCGAAACGACATCGATGTCCTGGACTACCTCGCCGTCGGCCAGCCTCATGATCGAGCCCTTGCCGAACTGCTTCTCGATTTGCGCCAGAGCGGCGTTGAGCGCCTTGGCGCGCTCGGTTTTGACTTTTGCGTCTTCCATCTTGACAACCTTCTCGGTGGCGCCTCGTTCCATCAGACCAGCTCCCTGCAGTTCGTTGAGTGAGCCGATTATGTCACGAAACTACTGTACAAACAATCAGTCCTGTTGCTTAGGCTGCACGGCCTGATCTGCTCCTGGCCGGTCTTCCCCGAGGACCTCGAGGGCAACCGCCAAGGCGTGCCGCGCAGCCTGCAATCGTACCTGCGCGCGGTCGCCGCCAAAGCGCCCAGTTTCCTGGCGCACCGCCCCGCTGGTGCGCGCCCAGCCAAAGCACACCGTGCCCACTGGCTTGTCGGCGGTGCCGCCGTCGGGGCCGGCGATGCCGGTCACGGCCAGCGCCAGCTGCGAGCGGCTGTGCCACAGCGCGCCCTGCGCCATCGCGCCGGCCACTGGCTCGCTGACCGCGCCGTGGGCGGCGAGCAGCGGGCGCGGCACTGCCAGCAACTCCTGCTTGGCCTCATTGCTGTAGGTCACGAAACCACGCTCGAACCAGACGCTGGAACCGGACTGCTCGGTGAGCGCGCGGGCGATCAGCCCGCCGGTGCACGATTCGGCCGTCGCCACCTGCTCGCCGCGCCGGGTGAGTGCGGCACCCAGGCGCGCCGCGAGCGCGAAGACCTCGGCTTCGGTAACCACGGTTTGCCCCTGGTTCATGACCACGCCCGCCATGCCGCCAGCACCAGCAGCGAGTACAACGCCGCCAGCAGGTCATCGAGCATCACGCCCAGCCCACCGGCCACCCGGCGCTCGAACTGGCGGATCGGCGGCGGCTTGACCACGTCGAAGAACCGGAACAGGGCGAAGCACACTGCCTGGGTGGCGAGGTCGCCGCCCGCCAGCCAGAGCACCAGCCAGAAGGCCACGATCTCGTCCCAGACGATCGCGCCCGGGTCAGCGCTCATCATGTCGGCCGCCGTGCGGGAGCTGGCCCAGATCCCGAGCACGAACGAGGCGCCAATCAGCACCGCCCACTGGACGTTGCCCAGCCAGGGCGCGAGCAGCAGATACGACAGCCATGCGCCCAGCGTCCCGACCGTTCCCGGCGCGACCCGCGCCAGCCCGCAGCCGAAGCCCAGCGCCACCAGGTGCGACAGCCTGGCCACCAGGAACCGCCAGTCCAGCCGCGGCGCGGCCAGGGGCGTCTGAACCGGCTGGGCGCCTTTCATTGCGTCACGCGAAGTGGTTGAAACCGGCCCGCGCCAGTGGCACGGGCCGTCCGCGGGCGTCGACCACCGTGACGCCCGCGCCCGGCACGATCGTGCCGATGCGGGTCAGCTCGAGCGTGCCGTGCGCGCCCAGCGCCGCGATCGCACCGCGATTTTCAGCGGCCGCCGAGAACAGCAGTTCGTAGTCGTCGCCGCCGGCGAGCGCCAGCTCGATGCGCTCCGCCTCAGCCAGGGCGGCCAGTTCGCCGGCCACGGGAATGTCCGGCCAGCGCAGCTCTGCGCCGACCCGGGAACGCTCGCAAATGTGGCCCAGATCGCCCACCAGGCCGTCGGAGAGGTCGATCGCGGCGCGCGCCAGGTGGCGCAGCGCCAGTCCCAGCGCGATCCGCGGCTCCGGCCGATCGAGTCGGGTGCACGCCGCGGCGGGCAGCTCCGCCCCGCGCCCGGCGAGCCGTTCACGGGTCGCATAGGAGGCCGCGCCCAGCGCGCCCGAGACCCACAGGTCGTCTCCCGGCTCGGCGTGGTCCCGGCGCAATGCGGCGCCGTTTGGCACCCGGCCCAGCGCGGTAATCGAAATGGTCAGCGGACCCCGGGTGGTGTCACCTCCGGCCAGTTCGCAACCATAGCGGTCGGCCAGCGCAAACATGCCGCGCGCGAATGCTTCCAGCCAGCCCTCGTCGATCCCGGGCAGCGCCAGGGCCAGGGTAAAGGCCTCGGGGCGAGCGCCCATCGCCGCCAGGTCCGAAAGATTGACTGCCAGACACTTGTGGCCGAGCGACTCGGGGTCGACGTCGGTAACGAAATGGCGCCCGGCGACCAGCATGTCGGTGGTGACCACCAGCGATTCCGCCTCGCCCGCGGCATTGCGGCCCGCGCGCAGCAGCGCCGCGTCATCACCAATCCCCAACTCGAGCCCGCTCGGCGGGGCCCGGTTGAAGAAACGGCGGATCAGTTCGAATTCGTCCACGCGCTTGCGTCTCCCGGCCGCGCGCGGCTCAGCTCTTGCCGAGTTCGACGGCACGCAGGCGCGCCGCGACCTGGTCAAGAACCCCGTTGACGTACTTGAAGCCGTCAGTGCCGCCGAAGGTCTTGGCGAGTTCAACCGCCTCGTTGATCACCACCCTGACCGGTATCTCGGGGTGCCGCGCCAACTCAAAGGCGCCAAGCAGCAGCACCGCATGCTCCACCGGGCTGAGTTCGCGTATTCCCCGGTCGAGATGCGGCGCAATCGCCTCGTGCAGTTCGGCGCTGGCTGCGAGACAACCGTGGAGCAGCGCCAGGAAATGTTCCTTGTCCGCCCGCGCGAAGCCCGGCGTGGTGGCGATGTGCACCTCGATCGCGCCGGCATCCTCGCCCGAGATCAGCCACTGGTAGATGCCCTGGACCGCGAATTCGCGCGCCCGCCGCCGGGCGCTGCGCCCGCCACCGGCTTCCCGGCCCGAGCGCCGTTCGGGACGCGGCGTTCCCGAGCCGTCAGCAGCCGACGTCACCGTGCACCCTCTTCATCATCATCATCTGCCTCGGTATCGTCGTCCGCCGACAATCCGCTCATCGAATCGAGCAGATTCGCCATTTCGACGGCAACAACGGCGGCATCCGCGCCCTTCTCGGCCACGCGCGCCAGCGCCTGTTCATCGGTTTCGCAGGTGAGAATCGCGTTGGCGATCGGAATCGAATACAGGCTTGCCACCCGCGAGACACCAGCCGCGCTCTCGTTAGCCACCACTTCGAAGTGATAGGTCTCGCCCCGGATCACCGCGCCAATGGCGATCAGCGCATCGAATTCGCCGGACTCGGCGAGGCGTTGCAGCGCAACCGGAATTTCCAGCGCACCCGGCACGGTGCAGACGAACACATCCTGCGCTGCCACCCCGAGTTCAAGCAGCTGGCTCAAGCACGCATCGCGCAGACCCTGGCAGATCGGCTCGTTGAAACGCGCCTGCACCAGACCGATGCGCAGCCCCCGGCCGTCGACTTCGGCTTCATAGACGTCGATGTCGTGTTCCACAACCACCCCCTTGTCGTTCATTCGCCGCCCGGTTCGAAGCCGGCGACCTCGAGATCGAAGCCGGTCATGCTGGGCATCTTGCGTGGCCGCGCCAGCAGGCGCATCCGGGACACGCCCAGATCCTTGAGAATCTGGGCGCCGACGCCATAGGTGCGAAGATCCAGCCGGGCTGCCCGGTGCGCTTCGGCCACCCGGGCGTCGTCGTCGCTGGCTGCGCTGGTACTTTCAAGTGCGCTCAGCAGGTCGGCACCGGACTGGCCGCAATTGAGCAGGACCACCACCCCCGGGCCGTCATGCCGGGCGATCGCCTCGAGCGCCTGCGGCAGGGGCCAGGAATGCGCGCTGGTTTCCGATTCCAGAAAGTCGAGCACGCTCAGCGGTTCGTGCACCCGCACCAGAGTCTCCTGGTGGGCGCTGATCTCGCCCTTGACCAGCGCCAGGTGGGGCGAGCCGCTGGGCTTGTCGCGATAGGCGATCATCAGGAACTCGCCCTGGGCGGTCTTGACCGGGCGCTCGAGCAGCCGTTCGATCAGGCTCTCGTTGGCGCTGCGATAGTGGATCAGGTCGGCGATGGTGCCGATCTTGAGGTTGTGGTGGGCGGCAAATTCGATCAGATCGGGCAGCCGGGCCATCGTCCCGTCGTCCTTGAGAATTTCGCAGATTACCGCGGCTGGCGTCAGACCAGCCATCTGGGCCAGATCGCAGCCCGCCTCGGTATGACCGGCGCGCATCAGCACACCGCCGGGCTGCGCGGTCAGCGGAAAAACGTGTCCGGGCTGGACCAGGTCCTCGGGGCGGGTGTCGCGCGCCACCGCGACCTGCACCGTGCGGGAGCGGTCGGCGGCCGAGATTCCGGTGGTCACCCCTTCGGCGGCCTCGATCGAAGCGGTGAAGTTGGTGCCATGGCGGGTGCCGTTGCTGACCACCATTGGCGCCAGCCGGAGCTCCCGGCAGCGCTCGGCGGTAAGCGTCAGGCAAATCAGGCCGCGGCCGTGGCGGGCCATGAAGTTGATCGCCTCGGGGGTGACGAAGTCGGCCGCGAGCAGGAGGTCGCCCTCGTTCTCGCGATCTTCCTCGTCGACGAGGATGACCATCCGGCCGGCGCGCAGCTCGGCGACTATTTCAGAGGTGGTGGCGGTAGGCATTCCGGCATTTTACGCTGCCCGAATGCTCTCGCGCGGCGACGCGGTTCGCGCGATACTGTCGGCATGGATCCGGACGACACCAGCGCCTACCAACGGCTCGAAGACCGGGCCAGCGCCCGAGCCGCGCTCATCGCCGAACTTGGCCAGGCCCGCCAGGAACTGCGCCTGTTCGACCGCGACGCCGGTTTCTGGGACCTCGACAGCGCCCAACTCTGTGCCGCGCTCGATGCCTGCCTGCGCCGCAGCCAGTTCACCCGGGCAACCCTGATCCTGCACGACGCCAGCGCACTGGCGAGCAAGGCGGCCCGCCTGGCGGAGATTGCCGTCCGGTTTGCGCCCCGCCTGCAGATCCGTGAAACCGAGCCGGAGGTTCGCAGCTATGCGCTCGGCGTGGTGATCATCGACCAGGCGGTGGTGCTGCGCCGGCCGCACTTCGATCGCAGCTTCGCTGTCCTGGACCGCGACCAGACCGCGATCGCCGCCGCTACCAAACTGTTCGATGAGTTGGTCGAGCGCTCGACGCCGGCACCGCCGCCCCGCGCGACTGGCCTCTGAGAGCGCCTCAGTTCTGCGGCAACTGCACCTGGCCCAGCATCCGCTCGACGTAACGGGCCATCAGGTCCACTTCCAGGTTCACCCGGTCGCCTACCTTGAGCCTGCCCAGGGTGGTGACTGCCATCGTGTGCGGGATCAGGTTGATCGAGAACACGGTGCCGTCGGCGCGATCCTCGACCTCATTGACCGTCAGGCTCACGCCGTTGACGCCGGCCGAGCCCTTGTAAGCGAAATAACGCGCCAGCGCGGGGGCGACGCCAATCTCGAGGGTCCAGCTCTCGCCGACCGGCTCGAAGCGCACCACTTCGCCCAGTCCATCGACGTGCCCGGTCACCAGATGGCCTCCCACCCGGTCCGACAGCCGCATGGCCTTCTCGAGATTGACCTCGCCGGGGCGATCCAGTCCAACGGTCTTGGAGAGGCTCTCCGCCGACACTTCGACCACGAAACTGTTGCCCTCGACCGCGATGGCGGTCATGCAGGCGCCCTGGATGGCGACCGAATCACCGATCCCGAGATCGTCGACCCCCAGTTCGCCAGCCGCCACGGTCAACCGCACTCCGGCGTCACCGCCATTGCCGGCGCCGCTCAGTTGCTCGACTTTTTCGATCCGGCCGCGTGCCGCGACGATTCCAGTGAACATCAACTATCCCCTTATTCCAGACCACTCTAATCCGCTGACACCGGCCCGCGCGTCTCGGGCGCCGGCGGATCACCGTCGCCAGCGCCCGCTTTGCCGATGCGCGCCACGATCCGCACATCAGCGCCGACACTGGTCACCGAAGTGATCCGCAGCTTGATCCCGTCCGCGAGCCGCTCGAGCGGGGCGAGTGCAAACATCCCGGTCGCCGGCCCCAGCAAAGTCGGCGCCAGATAGACCAGCAATTCGTCGACGCAACCCGCAGCGAGCAGCGCGCCATTCAGGCGTGAACCGGCCTCGACGTGGATCTCGTTGAGCGAGCGGCTCGCCAGCTCGCGCATCAGCGCCGGCAAGTCAACCCGGCCAGCGCCGTCAGGCAGGTGGACGATCCCGCAGCCGTGGTCGCGCAGTTCCCGCTCCTTATCGACGAACCCGGTCGCCGCAGTCGCGATCAGCAGGTTGCCGCTGCGCACCAGCCGGGAGTCGACGTCGACCGCAAGGCGTGCGTCGACGAGAACCCTCAGCGGCTGGCGCTCGGTTGCGACCAGCCTGACGTCAAGGCGCGGGTTGTCGGAGCGCACCGTGCCGATGCCGGTGAGGACCGCACAGGAGCGCGCGCGCCAGGCGTGACCGTCGGCGCGGGCCTCCGGCCCGGTGATCCATTGGCTCGCGCCATTGGCCAGCGCGGTCGCGCCATCGAGGCTGGCCGCCACCTTCAGCCGCACCCAGGGGCGGCTCCGCGTCATGCGCGAGCAGAAACCCAGGTTGAGTTCGCGGGCCTCGTCGCGCAACAGGCCGCAGCGCACCTCGATCCCACTGGCCCGCAGGCGCTCCAGCCCCCAGCCGTCGACCTGGGGATTGGGATCCTCCATCGCGACGATGACCCTCGCCACCCGGGCTTCGATCAGCGCCGCGACGCACGGCGGGGTGCGTCCGAAGTGGCTGCAGGGCTCGAGTGACAGATAGACGTCGGCGCCGCGCGCGCGGCCGCCGGCCTGCGCCAGCGCCACCACCTCGGCATGAGCCTCGCCGGCGCGCTGGTGCCAGCCCTCGCCCACGATCTGGCCCGCGCGCACGATCACGCAGCCGACCCGCGGGTTGGGCGTGGTCGTGTACAAGCCGCGCCCGGCGAGTTCCAGGGCGCGCGCCATCCAGCGATGGTCGGCTTCGTTGAACATGATCCACTGATTCTACCGACCCGCGGCCCCGCTGCCGCATCGGATCACGGTAGACTTCAACAATACCCCCCGACCCGCTTTAGCCTGAGGCCGAACATGTCCGCACCCGCGCAACGCCCACCAGCCGTGCCAGAGAGCCGCATCGCTGGCCACATCCTTGCCGACGCCCTGGTCAGCCATGGCGTCGACACCATCTTCGGCGTTCCCGGCGAGAGCTATCTCGCGCTGCTCGACGGGCTCTACGCTCATCGCGAGCACTGCCGCTTCGTGATCTGCCGGCAGGAGGGCGGTGCGGCATTCATGGCCGATGCCTATGCCAAGCTCACCGGCAAGCCCGGGGTGCTGACCGTAACCCGCGGCCCCGGCGCCACCAACGCGGCGATCGGAATCCACACCGCTTTCCAGGATTCCACGCCCATGGTGGTCCTGATCGGACAGGTCGGGTCGGACTTCGCCGACCGCGAGGCCTTCCAGGAAATGGACTACCGGCGGATGTTCGGCCAGATGGCCAAGTGGACCGCGCAGATCGAGCGCGCCGATCGCATTCCGGAGTACCTCGCACACGCGTTCCAGGTCGCGACCAGCGGCCGCATGGGCCCGGTAGTGCTGGCGCTGCCCGAAGACATGCTGGCCAGCGCCGCCAGCGCGACTCCAACCGCGGCCTTCACGCCGGTGCGGGCTGCCCCCGCCAGCGCCCAGATCACCCGATTGCACGCGCTGCTCGGGGTTGCCCAGCGGCCATTGGTGCTGATCGGCGGCAGTGGCTGGACCGCGGCCGCCTGCGATGACCTGCGCGTGTTCGCCCACGCCAACGACCTGCCGGTGGCCTGCGCCTTCCGCTTCCAGGACCTGCTCGACAACGAGGATTCGCACTATGTCGGCGACGTCGGCGTCGGCATCAACCCGAAACTTGCGGCACGCATCCGGGAAGCCGACCTGGTGCTCGCGATCGGGCCACGCCTGGGGGAAATGACCACCTCGGGATATACGCTGTTCGAATCGCCCGTTCCGCGCCAGGCGCTGGTGCACGTTCACACCGGCGCCGAGGAACTGGGCAGCGTCTACCAGGCGGCACTGATGATCCAGTCAGGAATGCCGGAGTTCGCCGCCGCCCTGCGCAACCTCAAGGTCGACCACGCTGCCTGGGCCGGAACGCGCGCCGCGGCGCGTGCCGATTACATCGCGTGGCAGGGGCGTCCGGCGGTGTTCGACACCTCGCCCCAGGCTGGGCGCCTCGACCTGTGGCAGATCGTTCGCAACCTGCAGGCCGCGCTGCCGAACAACACCATCGTGACCAACGGCGCCGGCAACTTCACCGTCTGGGCCCATCGCTTCTGGCGCTACGGGCCGCTGCGCAGCCAGCTCGCGCCGACTTCCGGCGCCATGGGCTATGGCTTGCCGGCAGCAGTGGCGGCAGCCATCTGCGCGCCCGAGCGCACCGTAGTGTGCTTTGCCGGCGATGGCGACTTCCTGATGACCGCCCAGGAACTGGCCACCGCGGTGCGCAATGAGGCGCCGTTCCTGACCTTGCTGTTCAACAACGGCATCTACGGGACCATCCGGATGCACCAGGAACGCGAATACCCCGAGCACGTCTACGGTTCGTCGCTGACCAACCCGGATTTCGTGAAGTTCATCGAGTCCTTCGGCGGCTTCGGCGTGGCGGTCACCGAGACCGCCCAGTTCGATGCCGCGCTCGCCCGGGCCCTCACCTTCATGGCCCAGGAGCGCCGCCCGGCGCTGATCGAACTGCGCATCGACGAGCAGGTCATCAGCCCGGGGCGCTCACTCGACCAGGTGCGGGCCGCAGGCAGCTGAGTGACGCGCTGCAGTACCGGGCGCTGACGCGCCACCGTCCTCTTAGCAGGCCGGAGGGCGCGAGCGCTCCGTCAGAAGCCGCGTGACGCCCCGACGTAGACCGGAAAGCGCGCTGTCAGCTCCGCGACCTGCTCGCGCACGTCGGCGATGCGGTCGGCGTCGTCGGGATGCTCGAGCACGTTGGCGATCAGCTCTCCGACCAGTTCCGCCTCGGGCTCCTCAAAGCCGCGCGTGGTCATCGCCGGCGAACCCAGCCGGATGCCGCTGGTGACCATCGGTCTCTCGGGGTCGTTGGGAATCGAGTTCTTGTTGCAGGTGATGTTGGCCTCGCCCAGCACCGCTTCGGCGCGCTTGCCGGTGATGTTCTTGGGGCGCAGGTCGACCAGCATCACGTGGCTTTCGGTGCGGTTGGAAACGATCCGCAGGCCGCGCTCGATCAGGGTCTCGGCCAGCGCCCTGGCGTTGGCCAGCACCTGCTTCTGGTAGACCTTGAATTCCGGCGCCAGGGCCTCGCCGAAGGCGACTGCCTTGGCGGCGATCACGTGCATCAGCGGCCCGCCCTGCAACCCCGGGAAGATCGCCGAATTGATGGTCTTCTCGTGCTCGGCCTTCATCAGCACGAAGCCGCCGCGCGGTCCCCGCAGGCTCTTGTGGGTGGTCGACGTGACCACATCGGCGTAGGGCACCGGATTCGGGTACAGGCCAGCGGCGATCAGGCCGGAATAGTGCGCCATGTCGACCATCAGGATCGCCCCGACTTCATGCGCCACCTTGGCAAAATATTCCCAGTCGATTTGCAGGCTGTAGGCCGAGGCGCCGGCGATGATGAGCTTCGGGCGGGACTCCCGGGCCTTGGCCGCCATCGCGTCGTAGTCGATTTCCTCGTTCTCGTCGAGACCATAGGAAACGGCGTTGAACCACTTGCCAGACATGTTGAGCGCCATGCCGTGAGTCAGGTGTCCGCCCTCGGCAAGGCTCATCCCCATCACCGTCTCGCCGGGTTTGACGAAGCCCAGCAGCACCGCCTGGTTGGCCTGCGATCCCGAATGCGCCTGGACGTTGGCGGCCTCGGCCCCGTAGAGCTGCTTTACCCGGTCGATGGCCAGCTGCTCGACGACGTCGACGTATTCGCAACCACCGTAGTAGCGCCGGCCCGGGTAGCCCTCGGCATACTTGTTGGTCAGCTGGCTGCCCTGGGCCTGCATCACCGCCGGGCTGGTGTAGTTTTCCGAGGCGATCAGCTCGATGTGATCCTGCTGGCGCCGCACCTCGTGCTGCATCGCGCTCCAGATCTCCGGGTCCGCCTTGTCGAGCGTAAAGTTGCGGTCAAACATCGCTTCTCCTGGGGCGCCGCGCGCCTAAAATCCAAACAGCCGATTTTACCCGACCGGGGCCACGACTTGATCGTCCGCCTGCAGATGCGCGACATCCCCCCAGGCGCGCACCGTGAAGCGTGCGCCATCCCAGGCAATCGAGTTGAGACTGGCGTTGAGCAGGTGATGCTCGCGCGGGGCAGCGAGCGCCAGCCCGGCGGCGAGCCGGTAGGCGCAGTCGAGCACGCCGCCGTGGGTGACCACTGCGACCCTGACGCCCTGGTGGGCCATGGCGATACGCCTGAGCACCAACTCGATCCGGGCCGCGAAGTCGCGCAGCGATTCGCCGCCGCCGGGGAGCGCAAAATCGGGTTCGCGCGCGCGCCAGCGCTCGAAGAGCGCCGCGTGATCGCGCAGCAACTCGTCGTGGGTCCTGCCCTCGAACGAACCGTAATATCGTTCCCGCAACTCCGGCTCCTGGGTCACCGTCAGCCCCTGGGCGAGCGCGATGGGCGCTGCGGTCTCCATGGCCCGCGCCAGATCGCTCGAGTAAACCGCCGCTAGCGGCAGGTTTCGCAGCCGTTGTCCGGTCCGGCGCGCCTGTTCGTGGCCCTCTTCATCGAGCCCGATGTCGGTGTGGCCCTGGAAGCGGTGCGCGCGGTTCCACAACGTGACGCCGTGGCGCACCAGTAACAGCTCGGTCTGCGCTCCAGCCAGTCGGGGCGCGCTCAGGCCAGCCTCGGATTGAGCGTGTAGGTGCCGCTGATCGCGGCCTGCGCGAGAACGTGACCCTGGATCGCCTTGCGCACGTCGGCGCCGGTAATGCTCCCTTTCACGGCGAGTTCCGCGACATCGAGCGCGAACACCGTGAACACGTAACGGTGCACGATCGAGTCGTTCCACGGCGGACATGGCCCGTCATAGCCGTAGTAGTCGCCCGCCATGTCATGGTCCTGCGCGAACCATCCGGTGTAGTCGTTGACCCCCTGGCGCGCGCCATGGGGAGCGGCCGGACCGGCCTTGCCCTTGGCGGTGACGTCGTGCGAGAACTCGCCTTCGACGATCTCCCGGCAATCTGCCGGCAGCTCGATCAGCACCCAGTGAAAGAAATCGACCCGCGGCAGCGACGCCGGGACTTCGCGCCCTTCCTGATTGACGTCGTCAGGGGCGCTGGGCACATCCGGGTCGTGGCAGATCACGGCGAACGAGCGGGTGCCCTGGGGCACATCGGCCCACGCCAGTTGCGGGTTCCGGTTGGTGGACAGGCCGACATGGCTCTTGGAGTCAATTTTCCCGAACGCAAACGCGGCGTTGATCGCGGCCCCGTCGGCAAAGGAAGCACTGTGCAGTTTCACGGCGGTTCTCCTCGGTAGGATCGATCAGTTTAATCCGCCGGGTGGCGCAGGGCAAAAGGCCTCGTCACGGGACAGGAATCAGGGCGCCGGGACTTCCCGCAGCCACAAGGTCACCGGACCGTCGTTGACCAGCGCCACCGCCATCATCGCGCCGAACCTGCCGGTGGCCACTCGTCCTGGGTGCCGGTCCGCGGCCAACCCGACGAAATACTCGAACAGGCGCCGCCCCTCTTCAGGAGGCGCAGCCGCCGTGAAACTGGGCCGGCGCCCCGACCTGGTGTCGGCTGCCAGGGTGAACTGGGGCACCAGCAGCAGCCCGGCACGCTCATCGCCACCAGACTCCGGACCAGGCTCAGGCCCGATCTCGCCGGCCAGGTCTGCCAGCGACCGGTTCATGCGTCCCTGCTGGTCCGGGAAGATCCGCAGCCCGAGAGTTCGATCGAGCAGGGCGTCGGCCGCGCGTTCGGAGTCGCCGCGCTCGACGCACAACAGCACCACCAGGCCAACACCGATCCGACCGATGATCTCGCCCTCGACGCTGACGCTGGCGCTGCTGGCCCGCTGCAGCAGGGCGATCATCTGCCCGCTACCGCCCGGTCCGCCTTCATCCCAGGATGATTCGGGCGAAGCGGCGTTTGCCGACCTGGATCACGTAGCTCCCGGCCGACAGCTGCAGCCCGCGATCGCTCACCCGGCTGCCGTCGATGCGCACGCCACCCTGGTCGATATTGCGATAGGCCTCGCTCGTTGACGGGGCAAGCCCCGCGCGCTTGAGCACCTGCACCAGCGGCAGCGGCGCGCTGCCGAGCGCGAATTCCGGCATCTCATCGGGCATCGCCCCGTCGCGGAAACGTGCCGCGAATTCCGCCAGCGCGGCTTCGGCGGCCGCCCGACCA
>JAGXFG010000055.1 GCA_024637395.1 Burkholderiaceae bacterium
CAACCACCGCCGCCGAGACCAGGTCATAACGCTCGAAGGCCTGGGCCGCTTCCGAAATGTCGTCGAGCGCGTCCAGGGTGAGCATCTCGCGCCGCATCACATCCTCGACCGTCGTTTCGGGCTCGTTGATGAGCAGCCGGTCGAGCGGCAGGCTGCCGAGCAGCGCCTCGTGGCGGTCGACCACGAAGACCTGGTCGGTGTGGTCGGGCAATTCGTCGAAACGGCGCAGGTAGCGCAACACCACTTCGAGAGTGACATCATCACGCACCGTCACCAGATCGAAATCCATCCGCGCACCGACCGTGTCCTCCGGGTAGGACATCGCCGAACGCACCTGGGCGCGCTCCTCGGGGCTCAGTCCCTTCTGGACCTGTTCGACCACCTCGCGCGGCAAGTCGGGCGCGAGATCGGCGATCTCATCGGTATCGAGCGACTCGAGCGCCTCGACCAGCTCGCGCCGGTCCATCGAGGCGATCAGCGAATCACGAACCGCGCCCGAGACCTCGAGCAGGATCTCGCCATCCTGCGACGTGCGAGCCAGCGCCCAGACCACCAGCCGTTCGTCGAGCGGCAACGCTTCAAGGATATAGGCGACGTCCGCCGAGTGCAGGCCGGCAATTTCGTCGCGCAGCTCGCCGAGGTCGTGCTCGAAGGCCAGCTCGGAGATCAACGCGGCACGTTGCGTGGCGTTGCGCACATCCTCGCGTTCGCCGAGCGCTTGCAGCAACGGATGTTCGTGGAGCAGACGTTGCACCCTGACCAACGCCTGCGAGTCCGCCTCGGGGTCCGCCGGGACCCGCTCCTCGACGTCGACTTCGAGCTCGGGCTGGTCGTCGCCACCCTGCCCGGTGAGGTCCGGGGCTATGGCCGCAGCGCGCGGGACCTCGGGCACGCCGCCAGCGCCGGACTCGGCATCCGCCGGGCGCTCAACGGGCGTTGGCCCGGAATGCTTTTCGGGTAGATCGGCCATGTCTGCAGGGCTCGCTAATTCGCGCGCGCCGTCACGGCCGATCCTGGCTGTCAGGACGAAGTGTGCGGCGTGCGCAAGCTACAGTCTGATTTTGATTTCACTTCATTGGGGACGCACTGCGTCCGATGCGGCAACAGCGACAATTATCCCCGAACGCCGCAGCGAACCCAAACGATGACCTCCGACAAGGGTTTTTTCGCAACGCGCCCTGGCGCCGGGACCGGTCGATGGTCTCAGGGCAATTGCACCGACCCCATGTAGCGTTCGATAAATGCTGCGCGCCGCTCCATCCCCGGGGCGTGGCGGTTGCGGTCGTAGAACCGCGGCCGGGGCAGCATCGCGACCATCTGTGCCGCCTGCCACTGGTTGAGTCTGGCGGCCGAAACCCCATGGTAGCGCAACGCCCCGGCCTCGCACCCGTAGACTCCGACCCCCCATTCGGCAACGTTGAGGTAGATCTCCAGAATGCGGCGCTTGCTCATCACCGTCTCGAGCATATAGGTGATCGCCAGTTCCTGGCCCTTGCGCAGGTAGCTGCGTTCACCCGACAGGAACAGGTTCTTGGCCAGCTGCATGGTGATGGTCGAACCGCCCCGCACCACCTTGCCGCGCTTGAGATTCTGTTCCCAGGCCCGTTCGACCGCGTCCCAGTCGACCCCTTCATGCTCGGCAAAACGCGCGTCCTCGCCAGCGATCACCGCGCGCTTGAGGTGGGACGAGATCCGCTCGTAGGGGACCCAGCGCTGAGTGAGCCGTGCCGATGGGTCACGTTCGCGCAAGACCTGGAGCTGCTCGCGCATGAACTGGGTCGACGACGGATTGAACCAGTTCCACCACAGGACGTGGACGAAGTACCACAGCTGCAGCACCAGCAGAACCGCGAACAGCGCGGCCAACGCGCCCACGCCCCAGCGCAGCAGCGGCGGCAGCCGCTCCAACCAGCCCGACACGAGCTTAACCAGACGCGCCCAGATTCCAGGCCGCGACCGCCGTGCGCGGCGACCACCGCGACCCCGGCGGAGCCGGCGGAACCGGCTCAACCAACCGCCGGGCTTACGCCGCATCGAGCTGCGCCCGCAGGCTGCGGTACACCGGTTCGGTCTGCGGCCTAATTCCGCGCCAGAACATGAACGACTCGGCGGCCTGTTCGACCAGCATTCCCAGCCCGTCGGCGCCGCGGTGACAGCCGGCCTGGCGCGCCTGCTCGAGAAACGCCGTGCTGCGCGGCGCGTAGGTCATGTCGTAGCAAAACGGTTGCCCGGCGAAGATTGCCGCCGGCACTTCGAGCACGCCACCAGTGAAGGCCGCCGAAGTGGCCTGAAGCACCAGCTGTGCGCTCTGGGAGCCAATGTCCGGCCACTCGATCGCGCTGGAGCGCTGGTCGGCGAGTTCGTCCACCAGCGCTCGGGCGCGCCCCGGACTGCGATTGGCGATCAGCAGCGCCGCCACCCCGCAGGCCAGCAAGGCCTGCGCGGCGCCGCGTGCGGCACCACCGGCGCCGAGCAGCAACACTCTGGAGCCCTGCAGCACGACGCCGTGGCGTTGCTGCAGGTCACGCACCAGTCCCGCGCCATCGGTGTTGTCGCCCAGGACCTCGCCGGTATCGAACCGCAGGGTATTGACCGCCCCCGCGGCAATTGCCCGCGCGGTGATGACGCCGCCGCGTGCGCGTGCCCACTCGAAAGCCTGCTCCTTGAATGGCAGCGTCACGTTGAGCCCGGCGCCACCGTCGGCCAGGAACCCGGCGACGCAGGCGCCCAACCCGTCGAGCGGCGCGAGCAGCGTTCCATATTCGATCCGCTCCCCGGTCTGGGCGGCGAATTCCGCATGGATCAGCGGCGAGCGGCTGTGGGAGATCGGATTGCCGACCACCGCGTAACGCGCCGGCGCCTGGTTCGGAAGGCTCACTTGGCAGTCTCCGTCTCCAGGCCATCGTTGGTGAAAGTCCAGGTTCGCACGATCTGGAGGATATCGCCCTCGCGTTGCATCTCGGGCGTGAACCTGGCATAGGGGGCGCCGGCATAGACGATCTCGCGCACCGCCCGGTTGAGAACGTCGTAGCGTGACTTCCGGTTGATCTTGACATCGACCACGTTGCCGTCGCGATCGATTTCCACCGTGATGATGAGCGAATCGTAAAGCCGGCCGCGCGCTTCTACCGGGTAGCGCTCGGTGCCGATCTGCTCGATCTTCGCCGCCCACGCCGCCACGTACTGCGCATAGTTGACGCCGATCGCCGTGACCCCAAAGGTCAGCCGCTTCGGGCGCTTGCTGTAGTCCTCGAGTTGCCGGTCGATCTGGGCCTGCAGGCGCGCGATCGTGCGCGCCATCTCGGCCGGGTCATCGCCGGCGGTCGCGGTCTTGCGCTCGGCCTGGGGATGATCGGGCTGGGCCATTTTCCCGGGAGCCAGCGCCACTGCCCGGCGCCGCTGGGCTGCCGCCTCGTCGGCCTGGCGCTGGCCGCGCGCCACCTGGTTGCCGTCCTCGACAAAACTGCTCGCCGGCAAGGGAGAGCGCGCGCGACCTTCATCGCGATCGCCTCCGGCTTCCATGTTCACCTGCGCGAGCACCTGCGGCTTGAGCGGTTTGGCGGCCGTCTGCGCATTGAGCAGGACCACTTCGAGGCGCGAATCAAACGGCACCATCCGGATCGGCACCGGCGGCACGAACCTGATCAACAGCAGCGAAAGGTGGAAAACGATCGACGCCGCGCTGGCCACCACCAGCGGTTCGCGGATCCGCACCCGCCAGGCCGAGAGCGCGGCAGGCCTGGCGATCATGACAGTTGGTCGCGACCCTGCGACAGTGCCGCGGCCGCGGACGACGGCGTGCCGTTGTCTGCCGGCTCGGCGGAACCGTCACCGTCGGGGATCGGCAGGTCCAGCCCGGGGATGTCGCCATCGATGGGCTCGAGCCCTGCCATGACCTGCGGTTCATCGTCGGCGGCGCTGGCGAGCTCGATAAACCTGGCCTCGAGCGAAAGATCGACCAGGTCGAAGGCGATCACGTCGACCACCACGGCCCGCCCCGGAGCCACCGCCGGCAACCCGGTAGGCCGGAAGTACAAGGGCGCGTCCTTGATGCGCACCAGGTCGTCGCGAATCGCCACCGCCTCCACCCGTCTGGCCTGCCGCTGCTCGAGCCAACGCATGCACCAGTAACGTTCCATGCGCTGCTGGAACTCGCTGTAGGCGGCGTACCTGGCCTCGAAGGCCGACATCACCCCGAACAGTTCGGCGTCCTGGGGCGCGAAGGGCGGACTCTCGCCGCCGAGCAGCGCGAGGATCTGGCGCTGGTTGACCAGGTCGACATAGCGCCGCAACGGCGAAGTGGTCCACATGTACTGGGCGACCCCGATCCCCTGATGCGGCAGGGCGTGGGTGCTCATGCGCACCCGCCCGCCCTGCTGCGAACGATAGATTCCCGGCACCCGATGTTCGGCGAGCAGGAGGCCCCACTCGCTGTTGGCGAGGATCATCATCTCGGCAACGATCCGGTCGAGCGGCGCGTCGCGCCCCCGCGGCTCGATCCTGACCTGCTCGCCATCGACGTAGAAACTGAAATCATTGCGAAACCGCGGCTCTGGTTTGCCACGCACCCGCTCACGTTCGGCACACAGCCCCAGGGTAAGCTTCCAGAGCGCGCGCAGCGCCTCGCCGTGAGGCATCTCGGCACTGGCTGATTCCAGCGCGGCCGCGGTAATCATTTCCGCCAGCTGGTCATGGCGCAGGTTGTCGGCAACCATGATCCGTTCGGCGCGCGAGAACCGGGAGACGATGCTGGTTCCGCTGGCATCGAGGTCGAGATAGATCGATACCGCCGGCACCACGCTGCCGGCAACGAGCGAAAACGCCGTGATCACCTCGTCGGGCAGCATGGTGATCTTGTCGCCCGGCATGTAGACCGTCGACATCCGCTCGCGCGCCGCGAGGTCGAGCGGGCTGCCATGGGTAATGGCCAGGCCGGGCGCCGCGATATGAACGCCGACGCGCAGCGTGCCGTCGTCGAGGCGCTGCACCGACAGGCAGTCGTCAATCTCGGTGGTGGTGGAGTCGTCGATCGAGAACGTCCGGGCGTCGGACAACGGCAATTGGGCCAGCCGCTCCCGGGACTGGTCGAAGCTCGCCACTGCCGCCGGCTCGAGTGCCAGACTGTAGGGGAAGTATTCGGCGGTGAAGCGCTCGACGTGGAGCACGCGCGGCGAGGCAAAGGCCCCGACCGAAACCAGCAGCCGCTCGGGCGCCACCCGCAGCTCATGGGCCGCGCGTTCGAGAGCGCGAAACTCGACTCCGTTCTTGTCGGGCCGGAACAGCAGGTGTGCCGGGTTCTCCCCCATGCCCTCCGGCAGGCGCCCGGCGGTCAGTTCGGCGGCATAGTGCTCGACGCGCAGTTCCTGTTCACGGCGCCGCGCCACGGCGGCGAGCGCCATCCGCAAGGTTTCGGGCGTGGCCGGTCGAAAGCGCCCGCGCCCCTTGCGCTGGAAATAGATCGGCGCCGACTGCAGTCTCAGCAGCAGCGCTGCCGACTGCACGTTCGAGGCCTGGTCGCCGTAGTACTCGCGCGCCAGTTCGACGAAGTCGAACTCGTCCTGCGGGGCGCACTCCCAGAGAAAGTCGAGATCGATTTCCTCGGCCAGCGCCTGCGCGCCCGGCAGCATTTCGCGTGCCGAGGGCTGTTCGAAACGCAGCATCACGTGCCCGGCCTTGACCTTGGCACGTCGGCCGGTGACGAGCTCGACCTGCAGGCTCGTACCGTTATCGGCCATCACGGTTCCCGCCTTGAGGTCCCCGTTTTCTTCGAACAACGCGTAGGTCATGGAGTCCAGAGGTTATCAGTATGCAGCCAGCTCAAACCTGGATCCCGCCCGAGACCTCGATCACCGCGCCATTGATGTACGACGCCTCGTCGGATGCCAGGAAGGCGTATACCGCCGCAATCTCGTCGGGCTCTCCCAGCCGGCCGAGCGGCACCTTGTCGATCATCTTGGCCATCACCGGCGCCGGGATGGTCGCGAGGATCGGGGTGGCGATGAACCCGGGGCACACCGCCGCGGTGCGAATCCCCTTGGGCCCAAGTTCCCGCGCCCAGGTCTTAGTAAACGCGATCACACCGGCCTTGGTCGCGGCATAGTTGGTCTGGCCGAAGTTGCCGTAAAGGCCAACCACCGACGACGCATTGATGACGACCCCGGCGCCCTGCTCGAGCATCGCCGGCAGCACCGCCTGGGTGCATTCGAACACGCCCTTGAGGTTGACTGCGATCACGTCGTCGAACTGGGCCTCGGTCATCTTCGCGAGGCGCGCATCGCGGGTGATGCCGGCGTTGTTCACCAGCACGTCGATGCGGCCCCAGTGCGCCAGCACCACCGTGCACAGGGCGTCCATCGTGGCCCGGTCGGTCACGTCGAGCTGCACTCCCAGCACCTGCCCGCCGTCAGCCGCGATCTCGGCTACGCGTTGCGCCACCAGTTGCGGGTCGAGGTCAGCCAACACCACGCGCGCGCCCTCGCGCGCAAAGCGGCGCGCGGTCGCCAGCCCGATGCCACCGGCCGATCCGGTGACGATGCATACCTTGTCTTGCAGACGCACTGTTCTCGCTCCCGTTCAGTTTCAATTCTCTCTCAGGCGCAACACCGGGCCCCGGACCAGCTGCCCACTATGCCATCCCCGGCCCGGCGAACGCGATCACGCGTTCGCAGTAGTCGGCGAAATCACTCAAACCATGATCACTGCCCTCGAGCAACAGGGTTTCGACCCCGGCGTAGCGCGCGACCATGTCGCGCCAGTCGAGCAGCTCGTCGCCCTTGGCCGCCACCAGAAAATAGCGCTCGGGACGCGTGATCGGAGCCGTCTCCAGTTCCCTCAATTCGTTTAGGTAGCTGGCGCGAAAATCGAACATTTCGTCGCTGTGATACATCGGCAGGGGCCCGACATAGGGTGCCAGGTCGCGCGCCGGTTGGATCCCCGGATTGAGCAGCACCGCGCGGCAGCCATGGGCCTCGGCCAGAAAGGTCGCGTAGTAGCCCCCCAGAGAGCTGCCGATCAACGTATCGCCGGGACCAGGCTTGAACTGCGCGCGCACCAGCTCAATCGCGGCACGCGGCGACGGCGGCAGCTGCGGGCAGGCGAACTCGGCGCTGCGGCCGGCGGCGGCGAGCCGCTCGGCGATGATGCGCGCCTTGAACGACAGCGGCGAGGAGCGAAAGCCGTGCAGGTAAATCAGCATCGTTGGGTCAGCGCCGCGAGCAACTTGCCGTGAATGCCGCCAAATCCGCCGTTGCTCATCACCAGGATCCGGTCGCCGGCGCGGGCCGCAGCCACGATCGCCGCAACCAGCGGCTCGATGCTGGCCGACACCACAGTCTTGGCGGCAATCGGCGCCAGGGCCGCGCTCGCATCCCAGTCCAGTCCGCCCGAGTGACAGAAAACCAGGTCGGCCTGGGCCAGGCTGGCGGGCAGCCGGGCCTTCATGACCCCCAGCTTCATGGTGTTGGAGCGCGGATCGAGCACTGCCAGGATCCTGCCCTGCTCGCCGATCCGGGCCCGAAGACCGGCGATAGTCGTCGCCACCGCACTCGGGTGGTGCGCAAAATCGTCATAGACCTCGACCCCGGCAACTGTGCCGCGCAGTTCCATGCGCCGACGCACGCCGCGAAAGCCCGCCAGCGCGGCGGCGCTGTCTTGCGGTGCCACGCCGACGTGGCGGGCAGCGGCAATCGCCGCCAGCGCGTTGGCGCGGTTGTGTTCTCCCGCCAGCGGCAGGCGGCACTGCGCCACCACCTGACCCCGCTCGAGGATATCGAAGGAGCAACTGTCGCTCGCTTCGCTCACCGGACCGATGCTCCAGCCGTCAGCGTCGAGAAAACCTTCCAGCTCGCTCCACACGCCGCGCTCCAGCACCCGCGCCAGCGCCGGGTCGGCGGCGTTCCAGATGATGCGCCCAGAACGGGGAATGGTCCGCACCAGGTGGTGGAACTGGTTCTCGATCGCCGCCAGATCGGGAAAGATGTCGGCGTGATCGAACTCGAGGTTGTTGAGCACTGCGGTCAACGGCCGGTAATGGACGAACTTGGAGCGCTTGTCGAAAAACGCCGTGTCGTATTCATCGGCCTCGACCACGAAGCACCGGCCGCGGCCCAGACGCGCCGAGACCCCGAAATCAGCGGCCACGCCCCCGATCAGGAAGCCCGGGGCCAGGCCGGCCGATTCGAGCAGGAACGCCAGCAGCGAGGCCGTCGTGGTCTTGCCGTGGGTGCCGGCGACAGCCAGCACCCAGCGCTCGTGCAGGACGTTTTCGAGCAGCCACTGCGGCCCCGAGGTATAGGGCAAACCCCCGTCGAGAATCGCCTCCATCAGGGGATTGCCCCGCGTCACCACGTTGCCGACCACCCACAGGTCCGGCGCCAGCGCCAGCTGTTCGGCGCCGTAACCATCGGTCAGGCCGATGCCGAGAGCCTCAAGTTGCTCGCTCATCGGCGGATAGACGTTGCTGTCGCAGCCCGTGACGCGGTGCCCGGCCTCGCGGGCTATGGCCGCAAGCCCGCCCATGAAGGTGCCGCAGATTCCTAGGATGTGGATGTGCATGGCCGCAGAGCTGTCGCCCTTGCCCCCGCCACCGGCAGGGGGCCGAAAGGGGCGAGAACGGGAATTAGGTACAATCGGCGCCGATTCTACCGGAGGCCCAGGGGCCTCGTCCCCACGCCCCATGCGGGGGCACCCGATTTGCCATGCTCAACCTCGCCAATGGACGCTGACCTGATCCGGCTCGAACTGGCCGCGATCGCTGCGCGGCTGATCGCCGATGGCGGGCTCGACTACGCCTCCGCCAAGCGCAAGGCGGCGCGCCAGGCCTTTGGCTCCGGGTCGCCGCCGCGCGACGCGATGCCCGACAACGAGTTGATCGACCAGGCGCTGCGCGAGCACCTGGCGCTCTTCGATCCCGCCCACGGCGAAAGGGTCGCGCTGCGCCGGCGCATGGCTTGCGAATGGCTCGAGCGACTTGCACAGTTCACGCCGCTGGTCACCGGAGCGGTCTGGAAAGGTCTGGTCACCGAACACGCGCCGATTCATCTGCAACTCTTCCACGACAGCCACAAGGAGATCGAAATCGACCTGCTCAACCGCGGGGTCGACTTCGAAATCGCCACGGTCGGCCACTTTCGCCGCAACGATCTCGAGGTCGAGGCACTCGGCTTCATCTGGCAGGACACGCCCATCCTGCTGTCGCTCTACGACCCCGTCGATCTGCGCGGCGCCTTGCGTGCCGGTCCGGCGGGAGCCGAGCGTGGCGACCGCGCGACACTGCTGGCGCGCATGGCCAGCGAGGAATCGGAATCATGAGCCCGTCACGACCCTCAGCGCTGCGGCGCTGGATGCTCATCGGCATCGTGGCACTGGTGATGGCCGGGGCCGGGGCCTGGGTGGCTACGAAACGAATAGCCCCGGCGGCGCCGACGGACTTCGCGGTTGCGACCTTGCTGGCGCAAACCCTCCCTGATCCGGGCGGCAAGAGCGTCAACCTCGAGCGCTATCGCGGCCGCGTCCTGGTCGTCAATTTCTGGGCTACCTGGTGCCCACCCTGCGTCGAGGAAATGCCCGAGCTTTCGACGATTGCCCGCGAATATGCGGCTCGGGGCGTGGAAGTTCTCGGCATTGGCGTCGATTTACCGGGTAAGATCGCTCAATTCGCGGCAAAACGGCCTACTTCCTACCAACTCCTGGTTGCTGATAAGACCGGCTACGAACTGTCGCGGCAGTTTGGCAACCGCAGCCTCGGGCTGCCATACACGGTCGTGATTGACCCCCGCGGCAGAGTGGCCAAGCGCATCCTGGGACGCTTCAACGGCAAGGAACTGCGTTCGGCGCTGGATGCTGCGCTCGCGGACTGACTCCCGCGGTAGCCACGGGACCGCTGAGCGCTGCCTGCGGCCGGCTGGACAAAGCGTCCAGCCGGCCTCAAACTGGCTATCTTGCTCACATCTTGCCGGCAACGGCTGTCAAAATCGATGACTCGAATAGTCTTGGTGCTACACGGCCCGAATCTGAATCTGCTGGGAAGTCGTGAACCAGCCACCTACGGGAACATCACCCTGGCCCAGATCAACGCCGAACTGGCGACGCGCGGCGAACAAAGCGGCGTCGAAGTAGTCTCGTTTCAATCCAACCACGAGGGCGTGCTGATCGATCAGATACACGCGGCGGGGGCTGCCGGAGTCGGGTACATCATCATCAATCCGGCCGGTTTCACCCATACCAGTGTCGCGCTGCGCGACGCCTTGCTGGCGGCGGGCATTCCGTTTGTCGAGGTCCACCTGTCGAACACCCACGCCCGCGAGCCGTTCCGGCATCGCTCATACTTTTCCGACATCGCCAGCGGCGTAATCGTCGGCCTCGGTGCCGCCGGCTACCGCTACGCGCTCGACCACGCGGTCGCCGCGCTCTCGAGAGCCGACGTGACCGCCTAGCGACCCCGGCGCCCGCGGCCTCGAGCCGCCCCCGGGCGAACCCGTCGTCAGGCAACCGAAAGACAACAGCAACACCCAAAACAGGGAAATCGGAGACTGGTATGGATCTCAGGAAGCTAAAGACGTTGATCGACCTGGTGGCCGAATCGGCGATTTCGGAACTGGAAATCAGCGAGGGCGACGACCGGGTGCGGATCGTCAAGGGCGGCCCCGCAGTGATCGCCGGTCCGGCGCCAGCCGTGACCGCGGTGGCGGCGCCGTCGTCTGCCCCCGAGCCCGCCGCCCCCTCTGCCCCGCCGGCAGAGGAGTCCGGGCACATCGTTTCATCTCCCATGGTGGGCACCTTCTATCGGGCATCGCAACCGGGCGGCGAACCCTTCGTCACGGTCGGAACCACCGTCAGCGAAGGCGACACCCTCTGCGTGATCGAGGCGATGAAGTTGCTCAATGAAGTCGAAGCCGATCGCGCGGGAACGGTCAAGGCCGTGCTCGTCGAGAACGGACAGCCGGTCGAATTCGGCCAGCCACTGTTTGTCATCGAGTAGGGCTGAGGCGAGGAGCGGGAAGGAATGTTCGAGAAAATTCTGATTGCCAATCGCGGGGAGATCGCGCTGCGGATCCAGCGCGCCTGCCGCGAGCTTGGCATCAAGACGGTGGTGGTGCACTCGCAGGCCGACACCGAGGCCAAGTACGTCAAACTCGCCGACGAGTCGGTCTGCATCGGCCCGGCCCCGTCGCGCGACAGCTACCTCAACGTTCCGGCGATCATCAGTGCGGCCGAAGTGACCGACTCCGAGGCGATCCACCCCGGCTACGGATTTCTCTCCGAGAACGCCGACTTCGCCGAACGGGTCGAGAACAGTGGCTTCGTGTTCATCGGCCCGCGCGCCGAATCGATCCGGCTGATGGGCGACAAGGTCAGCGCCAAGGAGGCAATGCGCAAGGCCGGGGTGCCGGTGGTGCCGGGATCGGAAGGCGCGATCCCTGACAACCCCAAGGAGGTTCTCAGGCTCGCCAAGGAAACCGGATTCCCGCTGATCATCAAGGCAGCCGGCGGCGGCGGCGGGCGGGGCATGCGCGTGGTGCACACCGAGGCAGCGCTGATGCCGGCCATCACCCTTACCCGCAGCGAGGCCCAGGCGGCATTCGGCAATCCCACCGTCTACATGGAGAAGTACCTCGAAACCCCGCGTCACATCGAGATCCAGGTGATCGCCGACGAGCATCGCAACTCGATCTACCTTGGAGAACGCGACTGTTCGATGCAGCGCCGTCATCAGAAGATCATCGAGGAAGCGCCGGCACCGGGCATTCCCCGGCGCCAGATCGAGAAGATCGGCGCGCGCTGTGCCGACGCCTGCCGCAAGATCAAGTACCGCGGCGTCGGTACGTTCGAGTTCCTCTACGAGCGCGGCGAGTTCTACTTCATCGAGATGAACACCCGGGTGCAGGTCGAGCATCCGGTGACCGAACTGGTGACCGGCGTCGACATCGTCCAGGAGCAGATTCGGGTGGCGGCGGGCCTGAAGCTGCGCTACAAGCAGCGCGACATCGTTATCCGCGGCCATGCCATCGAATGCCGGATCAATGCCGAGGACCCCTTCAAGTTCACCCCGTCGCCGGGGCGCATCACCCATTGGCATCCGCCCGGCGGACCCGGCATCAGGGTCGACTCGCACGCCTACACCAACTATTTCGTCCCGCCGCACTACGATTCGATGATCGCCAAGGTGATCGCCTATGGCGATACTCGCGACCAGGCGATCCGCCGGATGCGCATCGCGCTCTCCGAAATGTCGGTCGACGGGATCCAGACGAACCTCAAGCTGCATCGCGAGCTGCTCGACGACGCCAATTTCGTCGCCGGCGAAACGAATATCCACTACCTCGAGGACAAACTCGCGCGCCGCAATGTCTGAACTGCACCGCAGCGAGCGCCATTCGGGCAGCCCGTCATGACCGCACCGGCACGCTGGCTCGAGGTGAGCTTTGTCGCGGCCGGCGAAGACGCTGAAGCCTGGAGCGACGCGTTGCTGGCCGCCGGTGCGCTGTCGGTGCGCACCGAAGACGCCGACGCTGATGGCCCGCTCGAACAGGCTCTGTTCGGCGAGCCGGGCGAACCGGATGGTTTCCATGCCTGGCCCAGCACCCGGATCACGGCACTCGTCGACGCCCAGGTCCTGCCCGGCGAGCTGGCGGCCGAGGCTGCCCGCCAAGCCGGGCTGACCGAGCCCATTGCGCTCGCGGTGGAGGAAGTCGGGGAGCGCGATTGGGTGGCGGCAACCCAGGCCCAGTTCGAGCCGATCGAGATCGGCGAAAGGCTGCTCATCACCCCCTCGTGGCACCGTGAGCACCCCGGAGCGGCCGTACGCATGGTGGGCGGGCGCGCCGAAATCGTGCTCGATCCCGGCCTGGCATTTGGCACTGGCAGCCATCCCACCACCCGGATGTGCCTGGAATGGCTCGAACGCGAGCTGCCCGCAGGCGCCACCGTAATCGACTATGGCTGCGGATCGGGAATCTTGGCGATCGCCGCAGCGCGCCTCGGGGCACGATCGGTGACCGCCATCGACATCAATCCCCAGGCCCTGCAGAGCACCCGCGACAATGCCGCCGCCAACGGCGTGACGCTCACCGTGCACTCGGGAGACCGACCGGGCTGCCCCCCAGCTCAGGTCGTCGTCGCCAACATCCTGGCGAGCCCGTTGCGGGTATTGGCGCCAATGCTCGAAAGCCTGGTCGAGCCTGGCGGCAGCCTGATCCTGGCCGGCCTGCTCGAGCGCCAGATCGATGAGGTCGCCTCAGCCTACCGCGAGATCGAACTGCGGCCCTATGCCACCCGGGAAGGCTGGACCTGCCTGGCCGGGAAAAGGGCAAACCCCACGGCCAATGCCTGATCCTGCCCCCGACGACCGGTTCGGCCTTCGGCTAATATCGGGGCGACGTCCAACCGCCTCCGCCCGAGCCCTCTGATGACGCTGGCCACCACCTGTCCCGTTTGCAAGACCAGTTTCAGGGTCATCCCCGACCAGCTCAAGCTGCGTCGCGGACTGGTCCGCTGCGGCTCCTGCCACACGGTCTTCTCGGGGATCGACCACCTGCGCCAGCTCAACGACGCGCTTGGCAAACCGCAATGGCCGGCCCCCGAACCTCCGCCGGCCGGTGCCGC
>JAGXFG010000056.1 GCA_024637395.1 Burkholderiaceae bacterium
CAAGCTCGCGCTCGAAGCGGCCGACATGGACATGCCGGAGCCGATCTATCGGGTGCAGTTGAGCGACCGCGCCGAGCTGGCGGCTGCGCCGCCGGCACCGCCGCGGCCTCCGCGTGCGCCGTCGACCAAGGGCCCGGTCGACACCGGCGTCATCGACGACCTGACACCGCAAATCGATGCCGAACCGAAGTCGCGCAACGCGCCCGACCTGCTGGACCCGAGCGCGCCGAAGGAGTAGTGGGCATCTCCGTGCGTGCCGCCGCGCCGGCGCTTCGATGTCATCAGTCCCGCCATGCGATGCATGAATTCCTGCGGCCCGAATGTGCCCAAATCGGTTGCCGGGAAGCCGCCCCTGGCGAGAGGCAGTTGCTGGCCGGTTGATGACTGTCGGCTTTGGGCTGCCCTCGTTCGAGTAACACGGGGCCTACGGCTACAGAGATCGAACGTAATCGCATTTGCTCTGTGTTGCTACCTCGCAAACGTGCCCGGATGGAGCAGGGCGGCGGACGGGCGGCCCAGGAGGTGCCTGCTGGGGCACATCTCAAGTAGTGCGGTGTTGGGTCATGCGGGTCAGGCGTCACGCGAGGAGCCCCACTTGTAGTTCGGCGGCGGTCAGCGGGCAAAAAATGGGCACCGAGGTGGCGCCCATCCCTCAACAATCCTTGGCTCACCGACCAGGGCTCGAACCTGGGACCTGCGGATTAACAGTCCGGCTTTCCAGCGGCTATCGCGCGCAAAACGAAGATTTCTAAAGGACTTCTTCAGGCGCGGCCTGACCCAATCGCGGGGCACGGCGAACAAACAATTCTTCGTTCGGGGCGCATTGAACCGACTGGGTACTAGCAGGCCGCTGTTGTCTGGTGAGCCTCAGTCTGAAGCGCTCGGAGATCAGGCAATCGCCAACGTACGTCTGGCGCTAATCACCTGAGTAAGGAACTGGCCTGCGGTAGTCTGCAGTTACCCCGCAGTTACAGCCTCTATCGGGCTTTGTTAGTCTTGGACTAAGTCTTTGATTTTACTGGTCGGGGTGAGAGGATTTGAACCTCCGGCCTCTACGTCCCGAACATAAATCGGCCTCCTGCTACACGCGGTCACAAGAAGACAATTGCTTAGGAATCAAGATGTTAGCGCGACATGGCACGACAGCGTTTTGAGGTGCTCGTGTCGCACGATCGGGGTTTCGGGCGGTAGCGGTGCCGCGGCCGTAAACCGGGTTGCTTTATGGGTCTCCACCACATTCTCAGGAGATCCACATGGCCGCCGCAACAAACACCTCCCGCACTCACCCTGAAGCCATCGGCCTCGGCGAGCTGATCTCAATCAAACAACTTGCCGAGCGCCTCGGCGTCACCCCGCGCAGCGTCGAGCGCTATATCGCGAGGGGAGAGCTGCCGGAGCCGAGGAACAATATTCGGCGAGAGATATTTCAGGCGGCAGCAGATTTAGAGATGGCTTGGGGAGGTGTTTTGGGGACAGCAGCGAAGGGGCCTGACATGAACTAGCACGGCCCACTGGGAGCAGGTCATCGACACTGACACATTATCCGTAAATAATGTTCATTGCTTTCTGAACGCGATGATCGCCGCGGCAAAATGGTTGAGGCCTAGGAAACTGCGTTCGAGTTTGTCATGCCGGACGAGCAATTTGCGGAAGCGATTGAACCAGCTATGCGCAACCTCCACGATTCAGCGTCGGCACACAGGTGCTTGCTGCGCCGCTCAGGTGGCGTGGGGCGCTGCACCACGATGGCGTCAAGGACCACGGAGCCTGGATGACATCATGTCGATTGGCTCCGGTCACGATGAGCGAGAGCGGGACGCCACGACCGTCCACCGGCAGGTGGCGCTTGCTCCAATTTCTTTCCCCGATCAGTCGGTTTCGGCCCGACGGCTTCGTGAGCCAGCGGTGCCTTCATCATCGCCCCGTCGATACTCTGCCATCGCCATGCGATGCCTTCAAAGTCGTCGTACTCTGCCAGTCCAGCCTTCCACAGGGCTTGCGCACATAGTCCTTGGCAGACTCGCGACGGCGCTCTGGAATCAACGGTTGGACCCGTTCCAGGAAAGCATCCGACACGACCCACGCCGGCAACCTACTTTTCGCTGCACGTTTCGCCATCTCCGATCTCCCCAAGTGTGACAAGTTGAGATCGGGAAACAGCCTCTCATATTATTTACGGATAAGCACTCAATGATTAGGGTGGCGCTGCCCGCGCGAAACGGGTAGTCTGCCGTTTTGCAGATACGCCAGCAGCAATTGGAGACGCGAGATGTCGATTCGGACACCCGACGCGAGTACGGACCGACGGGGTGCAGACGCTGATCCGCATCCGGAACAGCCTTTCCCGCGCTTGCTCTCGCCGATCGACATCGGCGGCAAGAGACTGCGCAACCGCGTCATCCACGGATCCATGTCGACCTACTACACGCATGGTGGTGCGATAACCGACTGGTTGATCGACTACCATCGCAGTCGCGCGCAAGGTGGCGCTGCGATGATGGTTACCGGTGCGCTCGCAGGATTGGCTTCCCAGGCAGGTGGATATCGCCCACATGCCCACCTGGATTCGAACCTCGACGACCTGAGTCGCTGGGCCGAGGCAGTCGAGTCCGAAGATTGTCGCCTGCTAGGGCAGTTAATGGCGCCGGGTCGCGCCAGGCACCATCCGGGCAGGAATGATCGTGCGTTCGGGCCGTCACCTCTTCCAGACGATCTGAGTTGGACGGTGCCTCATGAGATGTCCGTCGATGACATTGCCAGGATGGTCGAGGAGTTCGCCAACACTAGCCGGCGTCTGCAGCGTGCCGGATTCAGCGGGGTGGAATTCTCCTGCGGACACGGTCATCTGTTCCACCAGTTCATGTCGCCCCAGTCCAATCGCCGCGAGGACGCCTATGGGGGGGATCTCGCGGGGCGACTGCGCCTCGTGCGCGAATTGGTTGATGCTGTGCGCGCGGCCTGCGGTCGCGGCATGATCATCGGGCTCAAAGTAGCTGGTGATGACGGAGTGCCCGGAGGAATCGATCCGGAGTTGGCCGCTGAGAACGTGAAGTATCTCGCGGCGCTTGGTGAGGTCGACTACTTCTGTGCCGCTCAGGGGGCTCACGCCCGAAGTCTCGAGATGCATACACCGGACATGAGCTATCCACTGCTGCCCCAGGTCGGGATCACGCGCAGCCTGCGTGAGGCCGCGGGGCAGACACCGCTGGTGGCGATCGGACGGATCACCGGTCCGGGACAGGCAGAACGCATTCTGGTCGAGGACATTGCCGATCTGGTGATGCTCGGCCGCGCGCTGGTGGCCGACGCGAACTGGGTTCGCAAGGCAGCCGAGGGTCGCGAAGCGGACATCCGCACCTGCGTGTCGTGCAACACCTGTTGGGGCGAGATAACCGATCACCGCCCGCTGTCCTGTGTGACCAACCCGCGCGTGGGCACGCCCGACGAAGCGACCTGGACGCCTGCGCGCGCCGCCGCACGTAAGCGAGTCGTCGTCGTCGGGGCCGGCATTGCCGGCCTTGAAGCTGCGGCGATAGCGGCTGCGCGGGGACATCACGTCACGGTATTCGGCTCATCGCTTGAAGTGGGTGGCAAACTGCGGCTTCAGGCATGTCTTCCGGGCAGTGACTCGCTGAGCAACCTGTACGCGAATCAGTATTCGGACGCGGTTCGTGAAGGCGTGCATTTCAAGTTGGGTGACCGCGCCGAGCTTGACGACATTATTGCTTGCCGACCCGATTCGGTGGTGCTGGCCACCGGTTCCCGGATGAGCTGGCCGGCATCCCTGCCCGAAGCGCTGCGAGTCGACGGTCTGGTTCAGGACCTGCGTACGAGCGTCGAGTCGGTGCTTTCCTTTCGGGGCCGAGAGGCGGGCGCAGCCGTGATCTACGACCATGACCACACCCGGGGCACTTACGCGGCGGCCGAATTGTTCGGTCTGCGCTTCGGCCGGGTCGTGATCATCACGCCGCGTGAGCAGATCGCGCGCGACGAGCCACTTGTGACCCGTCAGGTGATCTATCGCCGGATGTCCGAGCAGCGGGTCGAAATCGTTTTGTTGTCGGAGCTGTGCGGGGATTCAGCACTCGACGCGGGGCGGGTGACGGTAGCGAACGTCTTCAACGGTGATCGCACGGATATCGATGAGGTCGCGCTGCTCACCTATTCAACGTCAAGAGTACCTGCGGACGAGCTCGCGGGTCCTTTGCGCGAGCGAGGTCTGCCCGTGCAACTGGTCGGAGACTGCTACGCGCCACGCGGGATGCTGGCGGCCACGCGCGAGGGCCATGCCTTAGGAAACGCGCTGTAAGGTGCGGGGCTGAGCGAATCAATGGTTAACTACGAGAGGGAGATAAGCATGCGAGAACTCATCAGTATCTGTTTGACCTCACTTGCACTCGTTGCACCAGTTGCCGTGCACGCGGCCGACAAACCGGGCGATTTCCCGGTCAAACCGATAGAACTGGTTGTCGTCTATCCTGCAGGCGGCGGCATGGATGTCACCGCGCGCACCTTCGCCAAGGAAGCCGAGGCGATATTGGGCCATAATTTCCGGGTTGCCAATCGCGCGGGTGGCGGTGGTATGGTCGGTCATGCGTTCATGGCCAAGGAAGCCAAGCCGGACGGGTACACCGTCGGAATCCTCGCGTTGGGATCGATGTTGAATCAGATCGTCAGCAAGAACGCGCCGTTCACGAAAGACGACTTCGATCCGATCGGTTTCATCAACTTCGAGCCGTACGTGATCGTAACGCGTGGCGAGAGTTTCACCGAGTTGATGGACAAGGCGAAGAAGGGAGGGCCGAACTCGGTTCGCACGAGCGTCGTGACCGGTACCCTCAGCACGATGGTGGTCGACTTGATCGAGAAATCCCAGGGAGTCAAGCTGCAACGCGTGCCGTTCCAGGGCGGCAAACCAAGTCTGCTCGGGCTGCTCGACGGCACGGTCGACATGGCCATCAGTTATTACACCGAGGGCGACCAGTACTTCCGCTCGAATAAGGCTCGTGCAGTGGCGATTGCCGATACGGAACAGCACGCTAAGCTACCCGACGTTCCCACACTGGAATCCCTGAATGTCCCAGTGCCAGGCGCCACGCTGGGCGCGGCGCGTTTCATCGAGCTTCCGGTTGGTGTTCCGGCCGATAGGCGGGCCTACCTCGAGGCTTCGTTCATCAAGGTCCTGAAGAGCGATTCGACCAAGGAAGCTTTCGCGAAGTTAGGTATGACCCTGCGACCGTATGATGCCAAGAAGACCGCCGAACTCTACGGCAAGACATACGAAGCCATCAAGGAACTGTCGACCACTGAGGCAAAGTGATCTGAAAGGGAATCGGAGCGGCACGAACCGGACAGCCGGTTCGTGCCCGGATAGGATCAGACTCCAACTTTTGCTCCGAGGCCGCTACAGCCAATGTTCGTAACAAGATTAATTGTCGCGTTGGCGCTGATCATCTGGCCACTCGACCTAATCCGGCGGTCGCTGCAAGGTGGCTCGATGCGGATGGTGGTCAGTGCGGCCGGCGGCTACCCGATCTGGATTCTGACCGGCACTGCGGTGCTGATCAGCCTCGTGCTGGTCTTGGACCTGCTGCCGTCCACGCGGCGCGGGACCGATCGATTTAGTGACAACCTTCCCCACGAAACGGCTGACCGCTGGCGCCTGGGTGTATTCCTGGCCATGTGGATCGGTTACGTAGCCGTTCTCCCTGTGCTCGGTTTCCTTCTGTCCACCGCACTTGCGACCTTCGGTTCAGTAACCCTGCTCGATCGCAATTCGAGGTGGTGGCTGGTACTTCCAGGCGCGGTGCTGTTCTCGCTGGTCGTCGACGTGATCTTTCGAAGCATATTTTTTGTTCTGCTGCCCGGCTCGTTTCTCGACGCATGGGTGGACAGCTTGCTTTACAACCTTTGAGGGAGGTGGGGCCGGATGTCCGAAGCAATCCTGCTGGCGCTGTATCCGCTGAGCATTCTGGCAGCGATTATTGGCGTGGTGTTGGGGATCATCTTCGGTGCCATCCCGGGTCTTAGCGCGACACTCGGCATTGCACTGCTGCTGCCCGCCACGTTCTTCATGCCACCGGACCAGGGTCTGATCATGCTCGGCGGCGTGTACGTCGGCGGAATATACGGTGGCAGTATCTCGGCGGTGTTGCTGGCGATTCCTGGGACTGCCGCGTCGATCATCACGGCGACCGAGGGAAACGCGCTGGCCCGCCAAGGGCGCGCGCCACTGGCACTCGGGTTGTCCGCTGCGAGTTCCGGTGTCGGAGGATTGTTGTCAGCGTTCGCTTTGCTCTTTCTGACCCCGATGCTCGCTGAGTTGGCGCTAAAATTCGGACCGGCTGAGTACGTGGCACTCGTGATCTTCAGCCTCGTGATCGTCACCATGGTGCTGCCAACGCCCATGCTGGGTAACGCCGCTGGCTGCTTCGTGGGCCTTGCTTTGGCCAGCATCGGGCTCGATCCGGTGACCGGCGCAGATAGGTACACCTACGGTTTCTACCCGCTGATGTCGGGTCTACCGCTGATTCCCATGCTGGTCGGATTCTTTGCGATGCCGCAGGTGTTGTCACTGGCGGTCGACGCGCTGAAGGAAGGAAGGGGAGCGCCCGCAGCGATGCCGATAACTGAATCCGCCGCAGGGCATCGCAACGTGTTTGGGATCATGGTAAGACACTGGGCAACCGTCGTGCGTTCCACCCTGCTCGGCATCGGCCTGGGGGTCCTGCCCGCGATCGGCCCAGTCGCCACACCGGTTGTGGCCCATGCGCTGGAAAAGCGCTTCGCCAAGGATTCAGATCAGTTCGGCAAAGGTTCGATTACCGGTTTGATCGCCGCCGAAACATCCAACAACGCCAACGTCGGCGGGTCGTTGATCCCGCTGATGGCACTGGGTATCCCCGGCAGCGGGGCCGCCGCGGTGTTCCTCGGCGGCCTGACGATTCACGGCTTGCAGCCCGGTCCACTGCTCTTCATCGAGAACGGACCCGTGATCTACACCTTCTTTATGGGATTCATCATCGTGAACATCCTGATGACGATTCTCGGCCTATACGGAGCGCGCTACTTCGCCGTGGTCCTTAGAATTCCCAAGAGCCTGATCGCAACTTTCGTCGCCACGTTTGCGATCTTTGGTGCCTACGCGTCGGGCAACTCCATGTTCTACGTCTGGGTGCTGCTCGCTGCGACCGTGCTGGCACTGGCCTTGCGGATGATAGGAATCCCCATCCTGGCGGTGGTTCTAGGGCTCCTGCTCGGCAATCTGCTAGAGTTGAAGATCGTGCAGATGGTCACGTCATTCCCTGGTCCCGAGTACATCCTGCAACGGCCGATCGCGCTCGGCTTCTTCATAGTTACTGCACTGGTCTTGATCGTCATGGGAAGACAACGCACACGGATAGTGACGCCCTCACCTCCCTGAAAGACCGTGCCAGGGCACGCACCCAGCGCCGCATTGTCGATCGATCGCCATCGCGCATTACCTCGCTGGTTTGCCGGGGTCAGGAAGGCTTCTTCGCGAGCAAGTCCCGCAACGCAAAGACGAGCATCCCGCCGTGACGCCAGTAGGCGAGTTCACGGTCGGTGTCCAGCCGGCAAGTAAGGTTGATCTGGTCAGTACGCCCGTTCGCACGTCGCACCGTGCAGGGTACGTCCATTCCAGGCTCAACTCTGGCTGCCAACCCTTCGATGCCGAAGATCTCCGTGCCGTCCAGTCTCAACGATCGGGCGCCCTGCCCTTGTTCGAATTGAAGCGGCAGTACGCCCATTCCGATCAGATTCGAGCGATGAATACGCTCGAAGCTCTCCGCAAGAACCGCGCGCACGCCCAGCAAGCGCGTACCCTTGGCGGCCCAGTCGCGTGATGACCCGGCGCCGTAGTCCTTGCCGGCAATGACAACCAACGGCACCGCCTCCTCGGCATAACGCATCGCTGCGTCGTAGACGGTCATGTCCTCTCCTGATGGCATATGTCGGGTGTAGCCCCCTGCCCGCCCATGTGCCATTGAATTGCGCAGTCGCGTATTGGCGAACGTACCGCGAATCATCACCTCGTGATTCACCCGTCGCGCAGCATAGGAGTTGAAGTCCGCCGGGGCCACACCCTGTCGGATGAGGTAGTCGCCCGCCGCGGTATCCGGGCCGAATACGCCAACAGGAGAGATGTGATCGGTCGTTATCGAGTCGCCGAGAATCAACAGCGCACGCGCGCCGATGACATCCTGTTCAGCAGGCACGGAGACGGTCATCCCATCGAAAAATGGTGGCCTCTTCAGGTAGGTGCTTTGCGGGTCCCAGCCGAAACGTTCGCCGCCTCTTACGGACAGTGCCTGCCAGCGATTGTCACCGGCGAACACATCGGCGTAACGATGTCTGAAAGCTTCCGCGTCGATGTACCGCTCGGCCAGGGCCCGGACCCTCTCCGTAGATGGCCAGAGGTCTGCCAGACACACAGGGTTCCCGTCAGGATCGGCACCCAAGGCATCCCGCGTCAGGTCGATATCGAGACGCCCGGCAAGGGCGTACGCAATCACCAACGGCGGTGATGCGATGAAATTCAACTCGCACTGGGGATGCACCCGGCCTTCGAAATTACGGTTGTTGGATACCACCGCGCCCACCACGAGACCGTTACTGTCGATGGCCTCTGCCACCGGTGCCGGCAACGGACCGGAGTTGCCCATGCAGGTCATGCAACCAAATCCGGTAATGTGAAAGCCGAGCGCATCGAGCGCCGGCTGCAACCCGGCCTTGTCGAGATAGTCGGCCACGACCCGCGAGCCAGGTGACAACGAGGTCTTGACCCACGGGCGCGGCTTCAGGCCGCGGGCCACCGCTTCTTTCGCTACGAGGCCGGCAGTCAGCATGTTCGCCGGGTTGGACGTGTTGGTACAGGAACTGATCGCCGCCAAGACCACATGGCCATCGCGCGGACCGTCCAAATTCGTATCCGGAACGTTGGGTACGGTCCGGTTCCTGTCGATCAGTGCCTGCTGCACGACGTCAGGTACGCCGCCCAAAGAGACCCGGTCCTGCGGACGCCGCGGCCCGGCCACCGATGGCTCGACTTCGGCCAGATCTAGGGTGACCAGGTCACTGAATCTCGGATCAGGCGCACCGGGCTCACGCCACAAGCCCTGAGCCTTGGCGTATGCCTCAATTCGGGCCACCAGGGATTCTTCGCGCCCTGTCAGCCGCAGAAACTCCAGAGTCTTGGTATCGAGCGGGAAGAAACCAATGGTCGCGCCGTACTCGGGAGCCATGTTGGCGCAGGTGGCTCGATCGGGGACCGGCAACTGATCGAGCCCCGGGCCGCAGAACTCGACGAATTTTTGTACCACGCCGTGGGCGCGCAGACGTTCGGTGATCGTGAGCGCGAGGTCAGTCGCCGTCACTCCGCTGGCAAGTTGACCCTCGAGGCGCATCCCGACAACTTCCGGCATCCGCAGGGACACGGGTTGTCCCAGCATGGCCGCCGCAGCCTCGATGCCTCCCACCCCCCAGCCCAGAACGCCCAGGGCATTGACCATTGGCGTATGACTGTCCATGCCCAGCATGGTGTCCGGGCACAGCAGGTCCATGTCCGTGCCTGGCACCGTAACAACCACGCTCGACAGGTACTCGACATTGACTTGATGGCAAATTCCGACTCCCGGCGGCACTACACGTATTTTCGCGAATGCCTGCTGGGCCCAGCGCAGGAACTCGTAGCGCTCCCCGTTTCGCTGGTATTCGAGCGCGAGATTGAATTCGCGGGCTCCGGCGTTGCCAAACGAGTCGACAATCGCCGAGTGATCGACCACACAATCAATTGGCACCTGCGGATTTACCCTGGCTACGTCGCCACCGAGCGTCTGCATCGCATCGCGCATGGCCGCCAGGTCGGCGAGCAGCGGAATGCCCGACGCATCGTGCATCAGGATGCGCGCCGGGCGAAACGCCAGATCGCGCGCGGCATAGCCATGGCGAGACCACGTCGAGAACGCTTCCAGATCGTCTCTCGTCACGACGTCGCCGTCTTCGTGTCGCAGCAGGTTCTCGAGCAGGACTTTCAGGCAATAAGGGAGGTGGGTAATCCCGTCCAGACCGTGAGATTCGGCGCGCGAAAGAGAGAAGAACGCCCAATCCTTGCCGTCAACCCTGAGTCGATCCAACGCTGAAAATGTGTCGATCGAACCCATTACATGACCCTTAGGTCAGGAAGCAAATCGCGCGCCGGAATCCAGCCAGCGCGCCGTTCCGATCAATGATTCGCGCTCATCGAACGAGCACATTTCGTCGACGAATCGGCCGCTGTGCCCCTCATCACGAATGGCCCCGAGCACGCGGCGCATTGCCGCGATCGCCGCGCGTTGAGTGTCGCTTGGGACGAGTACGAGCTTGTACCCCATTGCGCCGAGTTCCTCGACGGATATCAATGGCGTCTTGCCACCGTGGAACATGTTGATCAACTTCGGGTACGGGAGGCGCTTCGCGATCGCTCTGATCTGTTCCACGGTCTGGGGCGCCTCCACGAAGACGACGTCGGCTCCGGCCTCAGCATAGGCATGAGCTCGCTCCAGCGCTGACTCGAAGCCCTCGACCGCGATCGCATCCGTGCGCGCGATGACGACCATGTCAGGATCGCGCAGTGCATCGCGTACCGCCTGGATCTTCTGCGTGAACTCGCGCATGGGCACCACACCCTTGTTGTCGAGGTGTCCACATCGCTTGGGAAAGGTCTGATCCTCAATGTGGAATCCCGCCACCCCGGCACGTTCGAAGACGCGTACAGAGTGGCGCGCATTCAGTGCATTTCCGTGGCCGGTATCCATGTCGGCAATTACCGGGATGGGTACCGCATCCACAATAGTGGCGAGTCGGTCGCCGATCTCGGCAAGACTCATCAGTCCCAGGTCGGGTATCCCAGTGCTGCGCGCAATCGCGCCCCCGCTGGCATACGCGACATTGAAGCCGGCTTCGGCAACCAACAATGCCGACAATCCGTCGTAGCAGCCAGGGGCCACGACGACGCCTGGCTGGGCCAAACTCTCTCTGAGTTTCTGCGGTGCTCCCATCGATTTCTCCGCGAATGGTCAACCATGAACAGGACGATAGTCGTCAAACACACCCCGTGACCCGGATCATCTGATGGCGTCGACTGCCGCGGCCATCGCTCGCGTCTTTTGACCCGAGCGCGGCTTTGAATCGGCGCAAGCGGAACGAATGCCGCCTACGTACCGAAGTTCGTTTCGGTTGACTTGACGATTTGGCAAAAACGCCCGAGCGAGCCGATGGAATTCGCGTGTTCTTCGGCCGAGTGTGCGGCGCAGCAGTCTTCGAGCAAAACCATCTCGAAGTCTCGATCGTGACCATCACGAACCGTCGCCTGCACAACCGCCTGGGTCGAGACGCCGGAGCAGTAGATTCGGTCGATGCGCTGAGCGCGAAGCTGGGCCATCAGAGTGGTCGAATAGAACGGACTCACCCGGTGCTTGACGACCTGAATATCTCCGGGCTTCTGGGCCAGATCCTTATGGATCTCGGTTCCTCTGGTACCCAGCTGAAACAGGCCCGCTTTCGGAGCGCCAGAGAACACCGGCGAACCTGACGGGCACTCCGGGTAGCCTTCGGAGAATCCCACACGGACGAATCCGATCTTCACGCCCGCGGACCGAGCCTTGGCCATCGCGGCGGCGGTCTTTTCGAGGATGTTCCTCGCGCGAACCTGCTCACCCAGTGGCGACTTTCCATTTGGCCCGTCCGCTGCGACCAAATCATTTTCCATATCGAGAACGAGGTAGATCGAGTTCATCCTATGAATCCCTTTTAGTTGGAATCGGGGTGCTTCGGCTGGAAAATTCCTAGCCGTTCAGTCAGTGACCGGCTGTCACAAGAATTCGCTCCTCGACTGGTGGCCGAGATGATCGGCACGTGCCTTTCGACAAACACCGCGAAATCCTATGTCGCGATCCGATTTAGCGATAGTTCATCTGCATCTCGGCGCAACTTGTACAACCGTCGAGGCTGCGTTGAAGAGTCGAAGAATGGCCGTGTAGCAAAAAGCTGTCAATGGTGGTTTAAGTATAGGAGCAAATGCAAAAAGGCCTGCGGGGAGTATCGCTGACGCCAAGTGCCGCAGTCAAATCGCGCTCGGGATCCGGTAAAAAGGTGATTAGAACCTCGATCTGTTCAGACGCTTCTGCCGCCGCTGCACGCCCTCGTCTGAAGTTCCGCCGCGCGCCAAGCAAGTTATCCTTGTGTGACAACTACTTGGCGGGCAATGGGGGCCGCCTCGGCGGCGATGATGTCACGCCTGCGTGCGACGCTGAATGGGCCGCACGGCCGTCAAGGGAAGGGAAGACAGATGAGCAAGTACGCGATGGCGATCAACCTGGCGAGGTGCGACGGCTGCGTCGCCTGTGTCATCGCCTGCACCCTGGCCGGCCCCAGTGAGATCCTCGATGCATTCGTCGCGTCCAATCGCGCAGGGGCTTGAGTTGAACTACGATGGAGCGGCAGCCAGCGCCGACACGGGCCGCTGCCGTATCCGATGCAGATCAACGACCTCCCCGAAATGACAGGCGTGAATGACCGCGACGGACAGGCAAGGAAAGTAACAGGATCGCCATGACCGAATTCGAGCAACCCGCACGCACGTTGGCACAGAAACTGATCGCCAGGGCGGCCGGACGCCCGCATGTGACGCCGGGCGATATCGTCAACTGCCGGGTCGACCTCGCCATGTTCCACGACTCCTCGGGGCCGCGCCGGCTCAAGCCGCTGCTCGAGGAGCTGGGCGCATCGATCTGGGACAAGTCCAAGGTGGTGCTGGTGATGGACCACTATGTGCCCGAGCAGGACGATGAGTCACGCAAGATCGTGCGCATCGCGCGCGAATGGGCACGCGACCAACATTTGCCGCATGTGTACGACAGTATCGGCATCTGCCATATCGTGCTGCCGCAAAAAGGCCATGTCCGGCCCGGCATGTTCTGCGTCGGCGGCGATTCGCATTCGCCGACCGGCGGCGCTTTTGGCGCCTACATGTTTGGCATCGGCGCGACCGAGATGCTGGGCGTAGTGGTGACGGGCGAGTTGTGGGTGCGGGTGCCAGAAACTTTTCGTATGGTGTGGCAGAACCGTCTGCCTCCCGGACTCACCGCCAAGGACATGGCGCTGCACATGATTGGTCGTTTCGGCATGAACGGTGGCCAGTACCAGGCGATCGAATTCTGCGGCCCGGCGGTTCGGGCGCTATCGATGCAGGAGCGCATGACCTTGTCGAACATGAGCGCCGAAATGGGTGCGCAGGTTGGCTTGATCGCGCCAGACGAGACGACACGGCAATGGCTATCCGGCGTTGGTGTCACGCAGGTCGATGACAGCGACTGGTTCACCGATGATGGCACACCGTCGAAGACCCACGTGTTCGACGCGGCGGCGCTGGCGCCTCAGGTGGCGGCTCCGCACAGTCCGGCCAACACGCATGCGGTCGACAAGTTTTCGAACGTGCAGGTCCAAGTGGCCTATGTCGGAGCCTGCACCGGTGCCAAGCTTGATGACCTGCGCGCGGTCGCCCAGGTGCTTGGGGGGCAGCGGGTGGCATCGGGCGTGCGCCTGATGGTCGCGCCGGCCAGCCAGCAGGACCAGGCCCAGGCTGAGCAGGAGGGTGTGATGCAGGTGTTGCGCGACGCCGGCGCCGAGGTTTTCCCCACCGCCTGTGGCGCCTGCTCGGGCTACGGCGGCAGCATTCCTGACGGCGCCAACGTCATCGCCACCACCGCGCGCAACTTCCAGGGCCGCATGGGATCGGCCACCGCACAGGTCTACCTGGCCTCGCCGTATACCGTGGCGGCATCGGCATTGCGCGGGCGCATCAGTGACCCACGTGGAGTTATGGCATGAGACGCTGGGCCGCTCCCAAGTCTCATACCGCAGCGCGCAGCGCGGAGGTATCGTCTTGACTTCGCACAAGGTCTGGAAATTCGGCCCCGACATCGACACTGACGTTCTTGCGCCCGGTGCCTACATGAAGCTGGGCATCGACGGCATCGCCCCGCATTGCCTGGAGGCGGTGCGCCCCGAATTCGCGTCCGCGGTGCGCCCTGGTGACGTGCTGGTTGCCGGCGCCAACTTCGGCATCGGCTCGTCGCGCGAACAGGCTGCGGCGGCACTTGTGTTCCTGGGGGTGCGGGCAGTAGTCGCGCCATCCTATAGCGGCCTATTTTTCCGCAACGCGTTCAATCTCGGCCTGCTGCTGCTAACCTGCGCGCGCGTCGATGAATTTCAGGACGGCGAGATGCTGGATCTGGACCTGCAGGCGCTGACAATCACATCGGCCAACGGGTCGCGGCTGGCCTGCGATCCAATTCCCGATTTCCTGCTCGACATGGTGGCCGCCGGTGGACTACTCAACCAGCTCAGGAAGAAGCTGGGACGCACCGCGATGCGGCGTCGCATCTGATGGACCCCTACACACGGGCGGTCGCGCCGGCCGCTGTCAGCTTTCCCAAGGAATCTTCATGCCCCTGACACTCAAGAATCGACTGCGGGAGCCGCGCGCCGTGCTGGCGCCCGGCGTGTACGACGCCCTGAGTGCGCTGATTGCCGAACAAAGCGGATTCGAGGCGCTGTACCTGTCCGGCGCCTCGATCGCCTACACCCGGCTCGGGCGCTCCGACGTTGGCTTGACCACCGCCAGCGAGGTCGCCGACACGCTGGCGCGCATCACCGAGCGGGTGTCTATCCCGGTCATTGCCGATGCCGATACCGGTTTTGGCAACGCGCTCAACACCATGCGTACCGTACGCGCGTTCGAACGCGCCGGGGCGGCGATGCTGCAGCTCGAAGACCAGGGATTTCCGAAACGCTGCGGGCATCTGGACGGCAAGACCGTGGTTCCGGTGGCCGAGATGTGCGGCAAGCTCAAGGCCGCGCTCGACGCTCGGGCGTCGGACCAGACGCTAATCCTGGCCCGCACCGACGCGCTAGCGGCCGAGGGTCTCGACGCGGCGATGGAGCGCGCCGAAGCCTACCTGGCCTGCGGCGTGGACGCGCTGTTCATCGAGGCGCTGCGCTCGCCCGAGCAGATGAAGATGGTCTGTGCACGGTTTGCCGATCGCATCCCCTTGCTGGCCAACATGGTCGAGGGCGGCATGACGCCGGTGCAGGGCGCCGACGCGCTGGGCGAACTGGGTTTCCGAATCGTCATATTCCCGGGCGGAACCGCACGCGCGGTCGCGTTCACGCTGAGGAAATACTATGCCAGCTTGCACCAGCACCGCAGCACGACACCGCTACGCGATGCCATGTTCGACTTCGACCAGCTCAATGCCGTCATCGGGACACCGGAGTTGCTGGCGCTCGGTCAGCGTTACGAGTAACTTATCTAGAGCCTCGCATCCCGTCTAGACAGATAAACGTTCACTTGTTATGACGAGCATACAACCGTGCGTTGCGTTTGTAGTTTCAAGTTTGGGGGCCAATGCCGAGATTGATTGACATCGTAACTGTCATCCGCAGCTTCGTGGCAATCAATGTTCATCGGGCACAGAAGGGGTTGTTGCTGCGTGAGGGAACGATCGTTTACGCCACGCTGATCGCCGCGCGGCCCTCGACCAAGAATCGGGACCCGGCGCGCGGTCCCGAGATGGTGAGCGGCGCCACCAGAATTCCATGTCTTTGGGTAGATCAGGAGTTCTATGCAGGAAATTGACGTTCTAGTGAGCGAGGTCGGCCCGCGCGACGGCCTTCAAAGCATAAGCCGCATCATGCGGACCGCTGACAAGTTGCGCTGGATCTCGGCGCTCGCCGCAGCTGGTGTACGTGAAATCGAGGTTTGCTCGTTCGTTCCGGCAAGTTTACTGCCGCAGATGGCAGATGCGGCTGAAGTGGTTCGAGGTGCGGCGGAAATTGCCTCTCTAAGAGTACTCGCGCTAGCACCTAATCTCAAAGGAGTGCAGGCGGCGATTGCTGCGGGCGCGAACGCGGTAACGCTGCCCGTTTCCGCCTCACGCTCACATAGCCAGTCCAATCTTCGCAAGTCTCCAGAGGAAGCGATGGATGAAGTCGGGCGCATCTGCGCTTGGCGCGGAAGTCTTGCCGGCGGGCAGCGTTTCGTTGTGGAAGCGAATGTGGCCACAGCGTTTGGTTGCACTATGGAAGGACCGGTATCGGAAGACTTGGTGATCCGCATGGCGCTTCGACTGGCTCGCTTGGGAGCTGACGCGGTAGGGCTTTCAGACACCACGGGTTACGCAAATCCGGCGCAAGTTAGAAGGTTGTTTTCCCGACTGCGGCAGGAGCTTGGAAACAAGGTCGGCGGGGCACACCTGCACAACACGCGAGGGCTGGGAATTGCGAACGCCCTTGCCGCTCTAGAAGCCGGGGTGACTACTCTTGATGCCTCGCAAGGTGGAATTGGCGGCTGCCCGCACGCCCCGGGCGCTACCGGCAACATCGTCACGGAGGACCTAGTGTTTATGCTCGAAGCTATGGGGCTGCGCACCGGAATCAATATCAAGAAATTGATCGATGCGCGGCAAATCATTCTCGAGGCGCTTCCGGGCGAGCCGCTCTACGGACACTTGCCCGATGCCGGTCTCACTAAAGGATTCAGGCCAGCATCCGACTGGGGGGAAACGCATGAATAGAGGTCTACCACTTGCTGGCTTGCGCGTAATCGAGTTCGTGCACATGATTATGGGGCCGACTTGCGGCCTTGTACTCGCCGATCTTGGTGCAGAAGTGATCAAGATTGAACCCCTCGAAGGAGACAATACGCGCCGCTTGATCGGGACCGGTGCCGGCTTCTGGGCGACATACAACCGCAACAAGAAAAGCATGGCGCTAGACCTCAAGTCTCCCGCCGGCGTGCAGATCGCTAGTGAATTGATTGCAACCGCGGATGTCGTCATCGAGAACTTTCGCCCAGGTGCGATGGACAAGCTCCGCCTTGGCTACGAGGAAACAAAGAAGGTACGACCAGATATCATCTACTGTTCACTCAAAGGTTTCCTGCCAGGTCCGTACGAGCAGCGTACGGCGCTGGACGAAGTGGTGCAAATGATGGGGGGCCTCGCCTACATGACAGGCCCAGAAGGACGTCCTTTGCGCGCTGGCGCCTCGGTGAACGACATTATGGGCGGTATGTTCGGTGCTATCGCCATCCTCGCGGCGGTACATGAAAGAAAGACTAGCGGCCGAGGCCAGTTGGTGCAAAGCGCTCTCTTCGAGAACAACGTGTTCTTGGTGGCGCAACACATGATGCAATATACCGTCACCGGCAAGTCAGCTGCGCCAATGCCGGATCGCTTGTCCGCCTGGGCAGTCTATGACGTGTTCGATACCGCCGACGGTGAGCAACTGTTTGTCGGTGTTGTTAGTGACACCCAATGGAAAGTCTTTTGCGAGAGTTTTGCTGTGAGCGAATTTGTGGGCGATGCGTCGCTTGCCACCAACAATCAGCGCGTCGAAGCGCGCGAGCGCATCTTGCCACTGCTGCGCAGACGCTTTGCACGGATGAGCAAGGCGGAACTGATGGAAGCCTGCGAGCGGGCCGGTCTGCCCTACGCTCCCATAGTCAAGCCAAACGAGTTGTTCGAGGATCCGCATCTGAACGCCTCGGACGGTTTCGCGGAGGTCACACTCGCCGACGGTCGCCGGGTGAGAACGCCTAAACTGCCGTTCGAGATGGACGGTCGCCGTTTCGGCACCGAACTGGATCTACCTATGCCCGGCAGTCATTCGTACGAGTTGCTGGAGGAACTCGGTTATTCAGAGGCGGAAATAGACTTGTTTGCGGCGACTGGCGTGGTTGCTTATCAAGACGGGATGGTGGGCAGAGTCTAGTTACCAAGACCAACCTTGTACCGGGAACACATGGAGCATCCATCTTGGGGAGGTGATGCGCGAGTTGGCGTAGGCCTCGTCATCGCGACGGCGATCTACAGGGAACTTCTTGTCCAGCTTGCGCTGGCCGGAGACGGTGACGCGCAGCGGGCTGCGGTTGATGGGCTTGCACATTACCCGGTTCCTCGGAAACGTGGGAGCCGCGTGTAGCAAGGGCGTTTAAGGCGGTGCCGCCGGAGGACCATGGCCCCTCGGGAGGAAAAAAAGGCGCCGCCATACGTCGCCGGTCGCAGCCCAAGGGCACGCTCATTGGGTGGGCGGAATGGCGTAGGCACGAAATCGTGCGACAAAAAGTGTCGCACGATGTCGCACGAAGCCGCATACCCCCGCAGGGTCGTGCGCCTAAGGCGTTGATTCAGAGAGGGATTTCTGGTCGGGGTGAGAGGATTTGAACCTCCGGCCTCTACGTCCCGAACGTAGCGCTCTACCAGGCTAAGCTACACCCCGAGGCCGATCTGCAGGGAACCCGCAGATTCGTCAAAACACTGGCGGTTGGCGTTTCCTAGCGGTCACGCTCCGTCGAGTAAGTCGCGAAGTATAGCAAAGCCGCGCGATACTCGGAAACTGCTTCGGTGGGCACCATCACCTCGAGAGCGGCCCGCGCTGCGGCGGCTTCGCCCCGCGCCCGCTGCCGGGTGTAGTCGAGCGCGCCGGTGCGCCGGATCGCGGCCATGATCTCTTCGAAATTGGTGGCGTGGCCGTTGGCGATGGCGTCGCGCACCAGTTCCCGCTCGTGGGCCGTGCCGGTGGCGAGCACGTGGATGAGCGGCAGGGTCGGCTTGCCCTCTCTCAGGTCGTCGCCAACATTTTTGCCGATGTCGGCGGTGGCGCCGTCGTAGTCGAGCGCATCGTCAATAAGCTGGAACGCGGTACCCAGGCGCCGGCCATATTCGGCGGCGGCTTCCTCGACCGCGGCGTCGGAGCCGCAGAGGATGGCGCCAAGTTGCGCGGCGGCCTCGAACAGCTTGGCCGTCTTGTAGCGGATCACCTGCAGGTAGCGCACCTCGTCGACGTCGGGGTCGTTGCAGTTCATCAGCTGCAGCACCTCGCCCTCGGCGATGGTGTTGGTCGCGTCGGCGAGCACGCGCATCACGCGCATCTCGTCGACCTCGACCATCATCTGGAAGGCGCGCGAATAGAGGAAGTCGCCGACCAGCACCGCGGCAGCGTTGCCGAACGAGGAATTGGCGGTCTTGCGGCCGCGCCGCAGCTCGCTCTCGTCGACGACGTCGTCGTGCAGCAGCGTGGCGGTGTGGATGAACTCGACCACTGCCGCCAGCAGGTGGTGATGGTCGCGCCCCCGGTAGCCGAGCGCGCGGGCCACCAGCAGCACCAACACCGGACGCATCCGCTTGCCGCCGGCGCCAATTATGTAGTCCGCTACCGAATTGACCAGCGCCACCTCTGAGACCAGGCGCTCGCGGATTACCCGGTCGACGGCCTTGAGGTCGTCGGCGAGCAGCGGGAAGAGTTCGGCGGGTTTCATGGAGTGCGTAATTATAGGGTCTCGGCGGGGTTTTTAAGCGCCCGATCCGCGTCGCAATTGCGAATGGCGGCCCGATCGGTTATGATTATCGGCTCGGCGTTTATCGTCGGAGTTTCGTTCGTGCGCCCTTCTGGGCGAGATTGCAACACAGCAAAGAGGTTCCCCCATGTACGCGGTCATAAAAACCGGTGGCAAGCAGTACAAAATTGCCGCTGGTGAAAAACTAAAGGTAGAACAGATACCGGCGGACATCGGAGCAGAGATCACGTTTGACCATGTACTGGCCGTCGGTAGCGGCGAGCAGCTCATGGTCGGCACGCCGCTGGTGACAGGGGCAACGGTTTCCGCGACGGTGCTCTCACACGGGCGCCATGACAAGATCCGCATCTTCAAGATGCGTCGGCGCAAGCACTATCGCAAGCAACAAGGCCATCGCCAGAACTTCACGGAGATCTTCGTCAGCAAGATCACCTCGGATGCCGGCACGGTCACAGCAGAGCCGCCGGTGGCAGACGCCGCCCCGGCCGCGTGAAGGAGTAACAAAGCATGGCACACAAGAAAGGCGGCGGCTCTACGCGCAACGGTCGCGACTCGAACCCGAAGATGTTGGGCGTCAAGGCCTATGGCGGTGAATCCGTCTCGGCCGGCTCGATCATCGTTCGCCAGCGCGGCACACAGTTCCACCCCGGCGTGAACGTCGGCTTGGGCAAGGATCACACGCTCTTCGCGTTGACCGATGGCCAGGTGAAGTTCGAGGTGAAGGGCCCGCGCAACCGCCGCACGGTGCGCATCATCGAGACCCAGCAGTAAACCCGGCACGGCGGCCGGCAATATCAGAAGCCCCGTGAACCGGGGCTTTTGGAAAGACAAAAGCCCCGCCACTGCGGGGCTTTTTATTCTCCGGACCGGCAAACCGCCCGGTCCTAACCAGAGCCGCAGGATGTTACCGCCATGAAATTCTTCGACGAAGCGCGCATCGCGGTGATCGCCGGCAACGGCGGTGACGGCGTGATCTCGTTCCGGCGCGAGAAGTTCATTCCCAAGGGCGGGCCGGACGGAGGCGACGGCGGCAACGGGGGCAGCGTCTACGCGGTGGCCGACCGCAACATCAACACCCTGATCGACTACCGCTACGCGCGCCGCCACCAGGCCCGCAATGGCGAACGCGGCCGCGGCTCCGACCAGTACGGCGCCGCCGCCGACGACATCCGGCTGCGCATGCCGGTGGGCACCGAGATCTACGACGCCGACAGCGGCGAGTTGATCGCCGACCTCACCGCCCACGGCCAGGTCGAGCTGGTCGCCAAGGGCGGCCACGGCGGGGCGGGCAACATCCACTTCAAGTCGAGCGTCAATCGCGCGCCGCGCGAGGCCACGCCCGGAACCGCGGGCGAGGAACGCAAACTGCGCCTGGAGCTCAAGTTGCTGGCCGACGTCGGCCTCCTGGGCATGCCCAATGCCGGCAAGTCGACCTTCATCTCGGCGGTCAGCAACGCCCGGCCGAAGATCGCCGATTACCCGTTCACCACCCTGCACCCGAACCTCGGCGTGGTGCGCGTCGCCCCCGAGAAGAGTTTCGTGGTCGCCGACATTCCGGGGCTGATCGAGGGCGCCGCCGAGGGTGCCGGGCTGGGTCACCAGTTCCTGCGCCACCTGCAGCGCACCCGGCTGCTGTTGCACATCATCGATTTCGCGCCGCTCGACCCCGAGGCGGACCCGGCGCGCGACGCGCGCTCGATCCTGGCGGAACTCAAAAAGTACGACGCGGCGCTCTACGAGAAGCCGCGCTGGCTGGTGCTCAACAAGATCGACATGATTCCCGAGGGCGAGCGCGAGGTGCTGATCGCGGCGTTTCTCAAGCGCCTGCGAGGCCGCGGGCGCAACGCGCTGCCGGTCGATCCCAAGCGGGTGTTCGCGATTTCGGCGCTGACCCATGAAGGCACCGAGCGACTGTGCCAGAGCATCTACGAGTACCTCGACCTGGCGCGGCGCGCCGAGATTCCCGACGCCGACGTGCGCTTCGATCGCGAAGACGCCGCCGATGCTGCACCACTTGCCGGGGAGCCGGAGCAATAGCCCCGGGACCATGACGATGAGCGAGCCAGCCGGTCACGACAGCGCGTCGCAACTCCCGCCGGGCAGGGAAATAGTCCCGCCACGGCCGCTGCTCGTGCGGGCGCACCGGATCGTGATCAAGGTCGGCTCGACGCTGGTCACCAACAGCGGCCAGGGACTGGACTCCGCGGCAATCCTGAGCCTCGCCGGGCAGATCGCGACCCTGCGCGGCCAGGGCAAGGAAGTGGTGCTGGTCTCGTCGGGGGCGGTGGCCGAGGGGATGCTGCGCCTGGGCTGGAACAAGCGCCCGCGCGAGATGAACGAACTGCAGGCGGCCGCCGCGGTCGGCCAGATGGGTCTGGCCAATGTCTACGAGGAGTGCTTCCGGCAGCACGGCCTGAAGACCGCGCAGGTGCTGCTGACGCACGACGACCTGGCCAACCGCAAGCGCTACCTCAACGCCCGCGCAACGCTGCTGACGCTGCTCAAGCTCGGCGTGGTGCCGATCGTTAACGAAAACGACACCGTGGTCACCGACGAGATCAAGTTCGGCGAGAACGACACGCTCGGCGCGCTGGTGACCAACCTGATCGAGGCCGATGTGCTGGTGATCCTCACCGACCAGGAAGGCCTCTACACCGCGGACCCGCGCAAGGATCCGGCGGCAGTGATGCTCTCCTCGGTGCAATCGGGCGACCCCGAGCTCGAACGCATGGCGGGCGACGCCGGCTCGATCTTCGGCCGCGGCGGGATGGCGACCAAGGTGCTCGCCGCCAAGCGCGCGGCCACCAGCGGCGCGCACACCATCGTCGCCTCGGGCCGCCAGGAAGACGCGCTCGTGCGGATGGCGGCCGGCGAGGCGATCGGCACCCAGTTCATCACCCGCACCGCGCGCCTGACCGCGCGCAAACAGTGGCTCTCTGGCCACCTCCAGGTGCGCGGCTCGGTGAAGCTCGACGCGGGCGCCGCGCGCGCGCTGGCGCAGGGCGGCAAGAGCCTGCTGGCAATCGGCGTCACCGAGGTGCGCGGCGACTTCGAGCGCGGCGAACTGGTGGCCTGCCTCGACGCGGACGGCCAGGAAATTGCCCGCGGCCTGGTCAACTACGCCAGCGCCGAGACCCGCCGCATCATGGGCAAGGCTTCCAGCAAGATCGGCGAAATCCTCGGCTACAGCGAGGAGCCCGAACTGATGCACCGCGACAACCTGGTGCTGCGCTAGCGCGGCGAAAGCCGGCTCGCAGGTGCGGTGGAACAACGCGCCTGCCCCGCGGCAGTCGTCCAACGGGGGATTTTGCGCTAGGCTAGGGCTTCTGCATCCAACCGTCGGCCCGCAACCCGGGCGGCGCTCGTCGCGTGGAATCACTGCCGTTGTGGGCGCAATTGTCTGCGCTCTTTGTCCTCCTGCTGATGTCGGCATTCTTCTCGATCTCCGAGACCAGCATGATGGCGCTCAATCGCCATCGTCTCAGTCACCTGGTGAACAAGGGCCGGCGCGGCGCCAAGCTCGCCACTGAGCTACTCGGCCAGACCGAGAAGCTGCTGGGCACCATCCTGCTCGGCAACAACGTCGCCAACACCGCGCTCACCGCGATCGTCACCTCGCTGGCGATCAGCCATTTCGGCAACAACGACCGGGTGGTGCTGATGGCCTCCACCCTGGTGGCGTTGCTGATCATCATCTTCTGCGAGATCACCCCCAAGGTCTTTGGCGCGACCTATCCGGAGCGGATCGCGCTGCCCGCCAGCGGCGTGCTCAAGGCGCTGATGACGATCGCCGCGCCCTTTGTCTGGGCGGTGAACCTGATCGTGCGCGTCCTGCTGCTGGCAATCGGGGTGCGTGCCGGCGCCGGTCAGGAAACCCGGCTTTCGACCGAGGAACTGCGCACCATCGTGCTCGACTCGGGGCAATTCATGCCCCACAAGCACCGTTCGATCCTGCTCAACCTGTTCGACCTGGAGCACATCACGGTCGACGACGTGATGGCGCCGCGCAGCCGCATCGAGGCACTCAACCTCGCCGCCACCGAGGCCGAATTGCGCGACCAGCTCACCACCTGCTACCACAACAAGATGCCGGTCTACGAGGGAGAGATCAATCGCGTGGTCGGGATGCTGCACATTCGCCGGGCGCTCAGCCTGCTGCAGCGCGAGTCGTTTGACTCCGCCGACATTCGCGAAGTGCTCAGCGAGCCCTACTTCATTCCCAGCGGCACCCCGGTATTCAAGCAACTGCAGTTCTTCCAGGAAAACCGCCAGCGCCTCGGCATGGTCGTCGACGAGTACGGCGAGGTCCTGGGACTGGTGACCCTCGAGGACATCATCGAGGAAATCGTCGGCGAGTTCACCACCACCGGACCCGGTCGCGACACGGGCCTGGAGTGGGACGAGGACGACACGGTGATGCTCGAAGGCACCGCGATCCTGCGCGAGATCAACCGGCGGCTCGGGACCAAGTTCCCGCTCGACGGACCGCGCACCCTCAACGGGCTGCTGCTCGAGGAGCTGGAAGAATTGCCCGAGGCCGATGTTAGCGTGCGCTTCGGCGACGTGGTGGCGGAGATCACCCAGATTGAGAACCGGACCATCCGCAGCGTGCGGCTCCACCTCCTCCCCAGCCAGGCCGGCGCGGGGCGCGGCCAGGCCGGTTCGTGAGGGCGTTGTGGCTCCTGCAGCCAATGCCCGCACCGTTCATCCGACTCGGCGCCACCGCCCGTCACCGCCGTGCATAATCGGGATGCGCAACCCGGCAAGCAGCTGCATTATTCAGCCTAGGATCAACACGTAGCCGACCGAGGAGCGAGTGGAAATCTCCATGGCAACCCCAATGCTCAAGCAGCAACCGTCCGACCAGACCGTCCTGGCCGGGCTGGGCCGTGCCCTGGTGCAGCATCAGATGCTGCGCCCGGACGAGGCGGTTGCCATCCAGCGCAAGGCGGACAATACGGGCACGCCATTTATCGACGAGCTGATCGAATCCGGGCAGTTTTCCGCGGCCCAGCTGGCCCGCTTCGGGGCCGAGGCGTTCGGGCATCCGCTGTTCGACCTCTCGGCGATCAACTTTGGCGCGCTGCCCGAAGACCTGCTCTCGCGCAAGCTGGCGCTCGAGACCCGGGTGGTGGCGATTGGCCGCCGCGGCAACAAGCTCTCGATCGCGATGTCGGATCCAACCGACTTCCAGGCGCTCGACCGGATCAAGTTCTCGGCCCAGGCCACCATCGACCCGATCGTGGTCGAACACGACAAGCTGCTGAAGCTGCTCGAGAAATTGAGCCACAGCGCGGCCGCACAGTTGAGCGAGCTGATCGACGAGAATCTCGACCTCGAATTCTCCAATGACGAGCAGTCGACCAGCAGCAGCGTCGACACCTCCGAGGTCGACGACGCCCCGGTGGTCAAGTTCCTGCAGAAGGTGCTCTTTGACGCGATCCAGCAGGGCGCCTCGGACATCCATTTCGAGCCCTTCGAGAAGTTCTACCGGATCAGGTTCCGGATCGACGGCGTGCTCATGGAAATCAGCCAGCCGCCGCTCGCGATCAAGGACAAGCTGAGCTCGCGCATCAAGGTCATTTCGCGGCTGGACATTGCCGAGAAACGCGTCCCCCAGGACGGGCGCATGAAGCTGGTGCTGTCAAACCAGCGGGCGATCGATTTCCGGGTCTCGACGCTGCCGACGCTGTTCGGCGAGAAGATCGTGATGCGGATCCTCGATTCCTCGTCGGCCAAGCTGAGCATCGACGCGCTGGGCTATGAAACGGACCAGCGCCAGGCGCTGATCGACGCGGTGGGGCGGCCGTTTGGAATGGTGCTGGTCACCGGACCGACCGGCTCGGGCAAGACGGTGTCGTTGTACTCGTGCATCAACATTCTCAACGAACCCGGGCGCAACATCGCCACTGCCGAGGATCCGGCCGAGATCAACCTGCCGGGTGTCAACCAGGTCAATGTCAACGACAAGGCGGGGCTGACCTTCGCGGCGGCACTGCGCTCCTTCCTGCGCCAGGATCCCGACGTGATCATGGTCGGCGAGATCCGCGACCTTGAGACCGCCGACATCGCGATCAAGGCCGCGCAGACCGGCCACATGGTGATGTCGACGCTGCACACCAACGACGCGCCCTCGACCCTGATCAGGCTGCTGAACATGGGGGTCGCGCCGTTCAACATCGCCTCTTCCATAACCCTGATCACCGCGCAGCGCCTCGCCCGGCGGCTGTGTTCATGCAAGGAAGAGCACGTCCTGGACGAGGAGGCGCTGCTGCGCGCCGGTTTCCTCGAGTCCGATCTCGACGGCAAGTGGAAGCCGATGCGCCCGGCCGGGTGCGATCGCTGCAACGGTTCAGGCTACAAGGGCCGGGTCGGCATCTATCAGGTGATGCCGGTCACCGAGGAGATCCAGCGCCTGATCCTGACCGGTGGCAACGTGCTCGACATCGCCAGCCAGGCGGCACGCGAAGGCGTGCGCGACCTGCGTCGCTCCGGGTTGATGAAGGTCATGCAGGGCGTTACCAGCCTCGAGGAAGTGTTTGGAGCGACCAACGAGTAGCGCAGCTGCTCAGGAGACGTAACACGATGGCAGACACAGCGAGCACCCAGGCGGTCAGCGCAGCACGCGCCCGCTCCGGCCGCGGCAAGGAATTCAATTTCGCCTGGGAAGGGCGCGACCGCAGCGGCAACATTGTCCGGGGCGAGACCCGCGCGATCGGCGAAGCAATGGTGTCCGCAACGCTGCGCCGACAGGGCGTGATGGTGACCAAGATTCGCAAGCGCTCGCTCAAGCGCGGCGGCAAGATCAAGGACAAGGACATCGCGCTGTTTACGCGCCAGCTGGCAACCATGTTGAAAGCCGGTGTCCCGCTGCTGCAGTCGTTCGACATCGTGGCCAAGGGGGCCAGCAACGCCGCGGTCGGGACGCTGTTCTCGGGAATTCGCGCCGACATCGAGACCGGCAGCTCGATGGCCGCGGCCTTTGCCAAGCATCCGCTGTATTTCGACGCCCTCTACTGCAACCTGATCGCAGCTGGCGAACAGGCCGGGATTCTCGACGAGCTGCTCGAGCGGCTCGCCAGCTACCGCGAGAAAATGCTCGCGATCAAGGCCAAGATCAAGACGGCGATGTTCTACCCGACAGCGGTGCTCGCGGTGGCGTTCATCGTCGTCACGGTGATCATGCTGTTCGTGGTGCCGTCCTTCAAGCAGGTGTTCTCGAGTTTTGGCGCGGACCTGCCTGCTCCGACGCTGTTCGTGATCGCGATCTCGGATTTCTTCGTCGAGTACTGGTACCTGGTATTTGGCGTGATCGGCGGCGGCATATATTTCTTCATGCAGGCGTGGCGACGATCCGCCGCGGTGCAGATCGCCATGGATCGGCTGCTCCTGAAGCTGCCGATCTTCGGTCCGATCGTCGAGAAGGCGACCATCGCGCGCTGGCTGCGCACGCTCTCGACGATGTTCGCCGCAGGCGTGCCGCTGGTCGAGGCGCTCGACTCGGTGGGCGGCGCCGCCGGCAACAACGTCTTCCTGATTGCGACCCGCAAGATCCAGCAGGAGGTCACGACCGGCACGGCGCTGACCACCGCCATGGAGCACACTGCTGTGTTCCCCAACCTGGTGCTGCAGATGTCAGCGATCGGCGAGGAGTCGGGCGCACTGGACTCGATGCTCTCCAAGGCCGCCGACATGTATGAGAGTGATGTCGACGAGGCTGTGGCCTCGCTCTCGACCCTGCTCGAGCCGATCATCCTGGTGGTGCTCGGCACGCTGATCGGCGGCATGGTGGTTGCCATGTACCTGCCGATATTCAAGCTCGGACAGGTCGTTTGATGGGTCCTGGCGGGGGCGGTGAATGGCTGGTGGCGCTGCAGCAGGAGCCGGCGCTGGGAATCGGCGCGGCGCTGCTGCTGGGACTGGTCGTGGGCAGCTTTCTCAACGTCGTCATCTACCGGCTGCCCAAGATGCTCGAGGCCGGCTGGCAGGACCAGGCGGCCGAGTTGCGCGGCGAAGAGATTCCCGAGCGCGAACGCTTCGACCTGATCTCGCCGCGCTCGCGCTGTCCGTCCTGCGGCCACGCAATTGGCGCGCTCGAGAACATTCCGCTGCTCTCGTGGCTCTTCCTGCGCGGCCGCTGCAAGGCTTGCAGCGCCAGGATTTCGGCACGCTACCCGGCGGTCGAACTGGCGAGCGCTCTGTTGTGCGCAGGCGCCGTCTGGCAATTGGGCTTCACCGTCGCAGCCGCCGGCGCGATCATCCTGAGCCTCTTCCTGCTCACCCTGGCGCTGATCGATCTGGACACACAACTCTTGCCCGACGGCATGACGCTGCCGCTGTTGTGGATCGGGCTGGTACTCAATCTCAACGGCACCTTTGCCCCGATCGAGGCGGCAGTGGTTGGCGCCATGATCGGCTACCTGTCGCTGTGGTCGATCTACTGGATCTTCCGGCTGGCAACCGGCAAGGAAGGGATGGGTTATGGCGACTTCAAGCTGCTCGCAGCCCTCGGCGCCTGGTTCGGCTGGCAAGCACTGCCATCGATCATCCTGCTTGCCTCGGCGGTGGGAGCGCTGGTCGGGATCGCGCTGATCGTGTTCGCCCGGCACAAGCGCGGCACTCCGATTCCGTTTGGCCCATACTTGGCAGGCGCCGGCTTGCTGGCGCTGTATGTGCGCGAGCCGGTAGCGGCAATTTTCGGAGTTTACTGAGGGGGGCGGCCAAAGATCATGAGCAAGGCGGCATCCGAATCCCAAGCGGTTCCAGCGCAGGACCACGGCGCGGTGGCGCCCGAACAGCGCGCCCTGATCGGATTGAGCGGCGGCATTGGCTGCGGCAAGAGCACGGTAGCCGAGTTGTTTGTCCGCCGCGGGGCCGGCCTGGTCGACACTGACGCGATCGCCCATCAGCTCACCGCCCCGGAAGGCGCGGCGATGGGGGCGATACGAGATGCTTTCGGTGCCCGGGTGATCGCGGCCAACGGCGCGCTCGATCGCGCCAAGATGCGGGAACTGGCATTTTCCGACCCCGCCGCACGCCATCGGCTCGAGGCCATCCTGCACCCGATGATCGGCGCGCAAACGCGGCTCGAAATAACCGCTGCCAGGGAGCGGGCGCCCTACGTGATCGTGGCTGTGCCGCTCCTGTTCGAATCGCGCGAGTGGCGCAAGCGGGTCGACCGCGTGCTGGTCGTCGATTGCCCGATTGAAGCGCAGGTCGAGCGCACTGTCGCGCGCAGCGGCATCGCGCGCGAGCAGGTCGAAGCGATCATAGCCGCCCAGGTGCCGCGTGCCGAACGTCTCGCCGGCGCCGACGATGTGATCGACAACGGCGCGGAGCGCGCTGCGCTCGAGGCCCAGATCGACGAACTTCACCACCGTTATCTTCAACTGCGCAGTCGCGGCGGGCCAGCCAGCGGCCCCGGGTGACGCGCGTGAGCACGGCAGCCATGCACCATTTTGGTGAGTACGGTTTGTCATCGCCAACGCTTTGCGCCACAATCGTTGCGCTGGGACTTGCCGACAGGAAGAGCTCTTGATCCTTTACGAGTACCCTCTAAACGAGCGTGTACGCACCCTTCTTCGTCTTGAGGATCTCTTCGTTCGGCTGAACCATTTCTGCCGCGAGGAGCATCCGCTCGACCATCACGTCGCTCTAGTGACGCTCTTCGAGCTGCTCGAGGTCTCGGCCCGCGCCGATCTCAAGTCGGACATCCTCCAGGAACTCGAGCGCCAGCGCCAGACACTGCTTGGTTACCGCAGCAATCCGCAGGTTTCGTCGCAGGCCCTGGAACAGGTGCTCGGCGAGGTCGACGACGCCTGGAACGGCCTGGGCCAGGCCACTGGCCGCACCGGGCAGCACATCCGCGACAACGAATGGCTGATGAGCATCCGCAGCCGCACCAACATCGCAGGTGGCGCCTCCGAGTTCGACCTGCCATCCTATTTCGCGTGGCAAAACCACCCCTGCGCCGATCGCCAGGCCGACATCAACGTCTGGGCCGGACCATTCCGGCCGCTCGAGAGCGGCGTCGCGGTGATCCTGAAGATGTTGCGCGAAAGCGCCCAGCGCTCGCACCAGAGCGCCGAGACTGGCTCGTACCAGCAGCCGCTCGGCGGCAAGACCTACCAGATGGTGCAGGTGCGGATCGATCCCGAGCTCGGCGCAATTCCCGAGATCAGCGCCAACAAGTACCTGCTGTGGATCCGCTTCACCAGCCAGGGCGGCGACCTCCGTCCCCGGCCCTTCGAGGGCAGCGTCGAATTCGACCTCTCGCTGTGCAACCTATGAGCGCGGCTTAGCGCCAGATGGCCAGGCGCCGCGCAGCATCGCCAGGCCGTGGGCGCCAGCGGCACGCGCCAGGGATTCATCCCCGGGATTGACTCCGCCGAGCGCGAACGCCGGAATCTGCGCATCGCGCACCAATGCTTCGAACCCTGACCAACCCAGCGGCACCGCGCCGGGATGGGAGGCGGTCGCCCGGACTGGCCCGAGCACCGCGAAATCACAGCCAAGGGCCGCGGCACGCGCCAGTTCGCCGGCGTCATGACACGACGCGCCGACCAGCCCGGCCTGGGGGCGGACCTCGAGGCTCAGCACTTGTGCGCTGCGCAGGTGGACCCCGTCGCACGCCCGCCAGTAATCCGGGGGGTGGACGCCGTTTACCAACAGGCGCGCGCCATGGCGCTGGCAAGCTGCGCGCACCCGATAGAAGAGCGCCTCGAAATGCGCCGCTGCGAGCCCGGGCTCACGCAACTGCACCAGCCGCAGGCCCAGCGCGAGCGCCGTTTCGAGCCGCGCGCTGAACTCGTCATCGCCCAACGCGGTCGCATTGCTGATCCCATAGCGCTCGGGCAACTGCAGCATGCGCAGCACCGGGAGCGCCGCCGGCAGCAGCGGTGCCACCGCGACCCGCCCCGCCGGCTGCCAGCACAGGGCCTGCCCTTCGCGCCCGCGGGGAACGCCGCTCCAGTTCCAGATCCGCTGGAAGTGCAGCCGCACCCGGGCGTGCTCATAGGAGTGTTCGCGCAGCACCCAGGGGTGCGAGGCGTGGACCTCGATGCCGAGTTCCTCGTGCAATTCACGCGCCAGCGCGTGTTCGACCGACTCGCCGCTCTCGAGCTTGCCCCCGGGGAACTCCCACCAGCCGGCATAGGGCTTGCCGACCGGGCGCTGGCCGAGCAGGACCGCGCCGTCGGAGCTGAATATCACCCCGACCGCGACGTCGACGAGCGCGCGCTCGTCGGTGCTCACCCCGGCCGGCGCCGCGCGCGCCGCTGACCGGCCCAGTCGCGCGCAAACTGCCAGGCAACCCGGCCGGAGCGCGAACCACGCTCGAGTGCGAAGCGCAACGCTTCGGCGCGGGCCGCCTTCTGTTCGCGCACCCCAACCCCGAAGTGACCCAGCCAGTAGTCGACGATGCGCAGGTAGTCTTCCTGGGCGAAGGGGTAGAACGACACCCACATGCCGAAGCGCTCGGAGAGCGAAATCTTCTCTTCGGTGCTCTCGCCGGGGTGGATCTCGCCGTCCTCCTGGTAGCGCGCGTCGAGGTTCTCGCGCATGTACTCCGGCATCAGGTGGCGCCGGTTCGAAGTGGCGTAGATCAGCACGTTGTCGGACTGGGCGCTTACCGAACCGTCGAGCGCGACCTTCAGCGCCTTGTAGCCCGGCTCCCCTTCCTCGAAGGAAAGGTCGTCGCAGAACACTATGAAGCGTTCGGGACGCACGGCGACCAGCGCGACGATGTCAGGCAGGTCGACCAGGTCGTCCTTGTCCACTTCGATGAGCCGCAGTCCGGCGGCAGCGTACTTGTTCAGGCAGGCCTTCACCAGCGAGGACTTGCCGGTGCCGCGCGAACCGGTGAGGAGCACATTGTTGGCCGGCAGGCCGGTCACGAACTGGCGGGTATTGCGCTCGACCGTTTCCTTTTGCTCATCGATCTGGCACAAGTCCTCAATCCTGATGGTGGCGAGGCTGCGCACCGGCACCAGGTGCCCGTGAGAGCCGAACGCGCTCTGCTGGCGGCGCCAGCGAAAGGCGCGCGCGCTCTCCCAGTCGGGCGGGGACACCGACGGCAGCAAGGCGTCGACGCGCGCCAGCAGCCCCTCGAGGCGCTCCTGCAGCGAATTGTTCTCGTCGGTCATGGCTCTCAGGAACGGTAGTCGGCGTTGATCGAAACGTAGTCGTGCGACAGGTCGCAGGTCCAGACCGTGGTGGCGGCGCTGCCGCGCCCGAGCACGGCGCGCACCGTGATCTCGGCCTGCTTCATAACCCGTTGCCCGTCCTCCTCGCGATAGTCGGGGTGACGTCCGCCAGCGGTGGCGACGTGAACCTCGTCGAGGAACAGGTCGATGCCATCGACCTCGAGGTCGTCGATGCCGGCATAACCGATGGCCGCCAGGATTCTCCCGAGGTTGGGGTCGGAGGCGAAGAACGCGGTCTTCACCAGTGGCGAGTGGGCGATCGCGTAGGCCACCGCCGCGGCCTCGTCTTCGGTGCGTGCGCCCTCGATGCGCACGGTGATGAACTTGGTGGCGCCCTCGCCGTCGCGCACGATCGCAGTGGCCAGGTCGCGCGCGACCGCGGTGATCAGTGCGCGCAATTCGGCGGCGCCGGGGCTCGAATCGTCGTCGACCCGCAAGGCGCCCGCGCCGGTTGCGATCAGCACGAACGAGTCGTTGGTCGAAGTGTCGCCGTCGACCGTGATGCGGTTGAAGCTCTCGTCGGCCGCGGCGCGCACCCAGCGCGCCAGCAGTGCCGGGGCGATCGCTGCATCGGTCGCGACGAAGCCCAGCATCGTCGCCATGTTGGGCCGGATCATCCCGGCGCCCTTGGCGATGCCGGTGACGGACACCTGAGCCCCGGCGATCGTTGCCCGGCGAGATGCCGCCTTGGGCACGGTGTCGGTGGTCATGATCGCTTCGGCAGCGTCGGCCCAGTTGTTCCCGGCGAGGTCGCCCAGCGCCGCCGGCAAGCCGGCGACCAGGCGCTCGAGCGGCAGGTGCTCGAGGATCACCCCGGTCGAGAACGGCAGGACTGCGCCGGGCTCGCAGCCCAGGGCATTGCCCAGTTCGACGCAGCTCTGGCGGGCCGCGGCCAGGCCGGTCGCGCCGGTGCCGGCGTTGGCGCAGCCGGTATTGACCACCAGCGCGCGGATCGCCCCGGAGCTGGCAGCGAGATGCTCGCGGCACACGATCACCGGCGCGGCGCAGAAGCGGTTGCGGGTGAACACCCCGGCGGCGCGTGCCCCCGGGGCCAGGCGCACCACCAGCAGGTCGCGGCGCCCGGGCTTGCGAATGCCGGCGCGGGCGGTGCCGAGTTCAAGACCGGCGACCGGGTGCAGCCCAGAGGGATCGGGAGCGACGAGATTGACTGGCATCGTGGTTTTTCCGCGCACAAAGACCCCATTCTAGCGGCGCGAGCGCAGCAAGTCGTCCGGCGGCAGACTGATGGCCCGCAGTTTGGCTCCAACCCAAGCCCTCATTACCGGTCTCCCTTCAAGCACCTATTGTGCTTGAAGGGCGCCACTACAACTGCAGTGTCGCCTTGCGCAGGGCCAGGCACGTAGCCTGAAATTCGCGCTCCGCGGAATGCGACCAGCCGCGCACGCGCAGGATGCCATGCATCAGGTCCGGGCAGCGGCGGTACTCGACGTTCACTCCGGCGCGAATGAGCTTGACCGCATACTCCGCGCCCTCATCCAGCAGCGGGTCGAATTCGGCCGTCAGGACAAACGCGGGCGGCAGACCAGCGTGCGACTCGGCCAGCAGCGGGGAGGCATAAGGTTCCGTGGCATGCGCCGCAGTGCTGAAGTAGTGTCCGAAGAACCAGCGCATTTCCTCCTTGTTCAGGAAAGGCGCATCCTCGTTGGTGGAGTAGGACTCGCGGGTCATGTCGGTATCCACCACCGGATAGATCAGCAACTGGTAGATGAAGGGCATGGCAGCGCCTTCGTCGCGCAGCTTGAGACAGGTCGCGGCAGCCAGGTTGCCACCCGCGCTGTCGCCGCCGATTACGAGCCGCGTCCGGTCGATGCCCAGCCGATCAGCGTGCTCGCCCACCCACGAGGTGGCGGCGCCGACATCCTCCAGCGCGGCCGGATACGGATATTCCGGAGCGAGTGAATAGTTCACGCTCACCACTGTCAAGTGCGCCTCCTTGGCGAGGCCCGCGGTGATGCCGTCGTGGGTATCGATGCTGCCGACCACCCAGCCGCCGCCGTGCATGTAGATCAGTCCGGGTTGCAGCGCAGCGCCATCGGGCCGATAGATCCGCAACTTGATCGCGCGTCCGTTGGCCTGCATCACTTCATCACTCACGGTCACGCCCGGTGGCCGGGGCATGCGGGTGGCCGCGCTCATCGCTTCCATGTTCGCGCGCGCCAGGACCGGCTCGTGCTCCTGCGGAGCGTCGCCCATTATGGCCGCGGCCTGGTCGAGAAAGGCCTGAACGGCAGGGTCCAATTTTCTGGTGGTCGATTTCATCTCTGAACGGCTCCGAAGCCAATGCGATCAGCAGGAACCTGACCGATAGTGGCGGTGTGGCGGGGGTGTGGCGGCGGTGATTTACAGCATTCAGGGGGTCAGGTAATTCTTCAGGAACGAGCGCGTGCGCTCCTGCTTTGGCGAGCCGAATATTTCGCCGGGCAAGCCATCCTCGACGATGACTCCTTCGTCCATGAAGATCACGCGATCGGCGACCTCGGCGGCAAAGCGCATCTCGTGGGTGACGATCAACATCGTCATATGCTCCTTGGCGAGCTGCCGCATAACGAGATTCACCTCGTCGACCAGTTCTGGGTCGAGCGCCGAAGTGGCCTCGTCAAACAACATCACTTTGGGCTCCATGGCCAGCGCCCGGGCAATCGCAACGCGCTGCTTTTGTCCGCCGGAGAGTTTGGAGGGATAGGCGTCGATCTTTTCTGCCAAACCCACCTTGGTCAACAGCGCCAGCGCCAGTGCAAGCGCCTCTTCCTTGCTCAGCCCCTTGAGCACGGTGGGCGCCAGCACGATGTTCTCCAACACGCTCAGATGGGGGAACAGGTTGAAGTGCTGGAAAACCATGCCCATTTGCTGGCGCACCTGGTTGATGTGGTGCTCGAAGCGCCGAGCGCTGAGCGGCTGGTTCACCTGCAAGCCGTCCAGCCAGATCTCGCCACTGTCCAAGGTCTCGAGGTGATTGATGGCCCGCAGCAAGGTGCTCTTGCCCGAGCCGCTGGGGCCAATGATGGCGACGATTTGCCCGCGCGCCACCGACAGGTCGATGCCCTTGAGGACCGCGTTCGTCCCGAAGGACTTGCGCGCTGCGCGCACTTCAATCATGGGGAGAGGTTGGCTCATCTGGTTAACTCGACTCGTTTTTCCATCCGATGCAGGACCACCTCCAGGACTACGTTCAGCAGGTAGTAGATGAGTCCCGCGACGAGGTAGAACTCGAACGGGCGGTAGGTCTCGCTGATTGCCAGTTGCGTGGCATAGACCAGCACGTTGATGCCGATCATGGAGACGATGGCCGATTCCTTCAACAGGGCAATCATGTTGCTGCCAATGGTCGGCAGGGTCGACTGAATGACCTGCGGCACCACTATGTAGCGCAAGGTCTGCCAGCGTCCCAGACCCAGGGTACGGCCGGCCTCGGTCTGGCCAGTGTCCACCGCGACCAGTCCGGCGCGAAACACATCGGCGTTGTAGACCGCGAAGTGCAATCCCAGGCCGATCACACCGGCACCAAACGCGGGGATGTCCAGGCCCACCTGGACCAGGCCGAAATAGATCACGAACAGCTGCAGCAGCAGCGGCGTCCCCATGAACAGCCACATGAAGAAGCGCACCGGGTATTGAATGACTCGGGGCAAATACAGCAGTGTCACCGCAAATAGCAGCCCCGCTGCCAGGCTCAATAAGGCCGCCTCGACCGAGATGGCAACCGTCAGCCAGGTACCCCGCAACAAGAGCTCGTAGTAGGGCGCGACGATGCTGAAATCCAGACCTTCCATCAGGTACCGTTACTCAATGGCATAGCGCTTGTCCAGCAAGTCGACCACGCGCGCCACACCGTAGACCATCACCATGTAGAACACGGAGCACACCGCAAATACTTCAAAGGCGCGGTAAGTCGAACCGATGAAGCG
>JAGXFG010000057.1 GCA_024637395.1 Burkholderiaceae bacterium
AACATCTACACCCGCATCATGAACCCGACCCAGGACGTGCTCGAGCAGCGCGTTGCGGCGCTCGAAGGCGGTATCGCGGCGCTGGCGCTGGCCTCGGGCCAGGCGGCGATCACCTATGCGATCCAGACGATTAGCGAGGTCGGCGACAATATCGTGTCGTCGGCGCGCCTCTATGGCGGGACCTACAACCTGTTCGCCCATACCCTGCCGCAGTTCGGGATCGAGACTCGTTTCGCGGATCACAGCGACCCCGACGGCTTCGAAAAATTGATCGATGCCCGGACCAAGGCGGTGTTCGTCGAGTCGATTGGCAACCCGCTCGGCAACATCACCGACATCGAGCGCATCGCCGCGATTGCCCACGCCCATGGCGTGCCGCTGATCGTCGACAACACCGTGCCGACCCCGTACCTGCTGCGGCCGTTCGAATTTGGCGCCGACATCGTGGTGCACTCGCTGACCAAGTATCTCGGCGGCCACGGCAACTCGATCGGCGGTGCGATCGTCGACAGCGGCAAGTTCCCCTGGGCAGAGCACAAGCAGAAATTCCGTCGCCTCAACGAGCCCGACGTTTCCTACCACGGCGTGATCTACACCGAGGCGCTCGGCGCGGCGGCCTACATCGGGCGCGCGCGGGTGGTGCCATTGCGCAACACCGGTGCGGCGATCAGCCCGTTCAACGCGTTCCTGATTCTGCAGGGCATCGAGACGCTGGCGCTGCGCATGGAGCGCATTACCGAGAACACCCGCAAGGTGGCCGAGTTCCTGAAGTCGCACCAGAAGGTGAAGTGGGTGAACTACGCCGGACTGCCCGACCATCCCGAGCATGCGCTGGCGCAGAAATACCTGGGTGGCCGCCCCTCGGGCATCCTGACCTTCGGCGCCAGTGGTGGTCGTGAGGGCGGCGCCCGCTTCCAGGACGCGCTGCAACTGTTCACCAGGCTGGTCAACATCGGCGACGCCAAGTCGCTCGCCTGCCATCCGGCCTCGACCACCCACCGCCAGCTCGCGCCGGCGGAACTGGAGAGGGCCGGGGTAACCGAGGACACGGTGCGGCTGTCGGTCGGGATCGAGCACATCGACGACCTCATCGCCGACCTCGACCAGGCGCTGGCCGCGGTCTGAGACGGGTGCTCGCGCCCGGGGCGCCCTGCGTCCCCGGCGCGGCTCGGGACTGACGCGCGGCCGGCCGCCGGCGGGACGCGCTGCTATCATTCGGCCCACCAATCAAACGGAGCCGTAAATGACATCATCGCCCCGACTGCGCGGCGTGTTCTCGCCCGTACTGACGCCGTTCGCGGCGGACCTGAGCCCCGACGCCAGCCGTCTGGTCAAGCACTGCCGCTGGCTGCTGACCCAGGACGTCGGTCTGGCGGTATTCGGCACCAATTCGGAAGCCAATTCGATGTCGGTTGCGGAAAAGATGCGCCTGCTCGACGCGCTGGTCGAGGCCGGAGTGCCGGGCAGCCGGATGATGCCCGGCACCGGCGCCTGCGCCTTGACCGATACCGTCGAACTGACCAGCCATGCGGTGCGCCACGGCGCCGGTGGCGTGCTGATGCTGCCGCCTTTCTACTACAAGGGTGTCTCGGACGACGGGCTGTTCGCCAGCTATTCCGAAGTCATCGAGCGGGTCGCCGACGAGCGCTTGCGCATCTACCTCTACCACATCCCCCAGGTCTCACAGGTGCCGATCAGCCTGGCGCTGATCGCGCGCCTGTTGAAGGCTTACCCGGGAGTGATTGCCGGCATCAAGGACAGTTCCGGCAACTGGGAAAACACCAAGGCGATGCTCGAGCAGTTCCAGCCACAGGGTTTTGACGTCTTCGCCGGCAGCGAGAGCTTCCTGCTGGCGACGCTGCGCGCCGGCGGCGCCGGCTGCATCACTGCTACCGGCAACGTCAACCCCGGGCCAATCGCGCAGCTTTACCGCAGTTGGCAACAGGCCGACGCCGACTCCCAGCAGCAGGCGCTCGACGCGATCAGGGGCACCTTCCAGAAGTTCCCGATGATCCCGGCCATGAAGGCCGCGCTGGCGCATTTCTCGGGCGACGAGGGCTTTGCCGCGGTGCGCCCGCCGCTGGTCAAATTGACCGGACAACAGCGCACCGAGTTGCTGGCAGTGCTGCAGGAGCAGGGGTTCTCGATGCCGGGCATCTAGTTCGCGGGCCCGTTTGGCGCCGCGCCCGGGAGCGACTGTTACTGGTCAGCGGGCGGCGCGCCGGGCCGCGAGCTTGCGGCGCAGTTCCGGCATCGCGGCTTGCGCCGCCTTCTCGCCCTCGAGGATCGCCTTGTGGCGATCGTCGATGGTGGTCTGCGAGATCCCCGCAGTGACCGGGCGGATCACGACGTCGGCACCGGCCAGTTCGGCGCGGCTGATCGTCTGTCCCATGATGTCGAAGCTCTGCAGCAGGACGTCGATCACGTCGTCGGTGCGGTTGTCCGTGGGGCGGCTGGAGATGTCGACCGCGATCACGAAGTCGGCGCCCAGCGAGTTGCGTGCGATGTTTGCCGGTACCGGGCTCACCAGCCCGCCATCGACGTAATCGCGGCCGCTGATGTTGACCGGCACGAACAGCGCCGGCACCGCGCTGGAAGCGCACACCGCGAGCCCGGTTTCGCCGCTGCGAAAGACGATCGGCTGGCCGGTCTGGAGATTGGTGGCGACCACCCCGAAACTGCGGGCGAGTTTCTCGAGCGGGCGTTGCCCGACCCGCTCGTTGACGTAGCGGCGCAGGCCGTCGCAATCGAGGAAGCCGCGCCTGGTCATGACCCCGGTGACGATCGATTCGCGCTGCAGCGGGATCGCCAGTTCCTGGAGCTGGAAGCCGGTATATCCGGCCGCGTAGAGTGCGCCAACCACCGCGCCGGCGCTGGTGCCCACCACGATGTCGGGAACGATTCCCTGCGCCTCCAGTGCCTTGATGACCCCGATGTGGGCAAAGCCGCGGGTACCGCCGCCGCCGAGCGCCAGGGCAATCTTCAGGGGCGCGCGGGGCGCGGCGATTGGCGGTGGCGGCGCCTCGGGTACTGGCTTGACCGCGGTGGTGCCGCAGGCCGTGAGCGCCAGCGCCACGACTGCCACCGTCAGGAGTTGCAGTGGCCGCCGCGACGGTGGCCGGGCCAAGGCCGGTTCAGCTGGTGTATGTGTGTGGCAGGCAGGGGTCATTGGTCGGGATTCAACTGTTGGTGCCGCGCTCGGCACTCTGGCCGGCAATGTTATGACAGCCACAAGGTATGATCGTCAGCCTGTGGCCATTGCCATTTTACGATTGAGGAGGAGACATGTCTGAGCAGATCACCGGGGGCTGTCTGTGCGGGAAGATCCGCTACACGGTCGACCAGCCGCTGCAAAGTATCATCGCCTGCCACTGCATCAATTGCCAGAAGTCCTCGGGCAGCGGTGCGATGCACAATGCCGTCGCTCCCACCAGCGCGGTGACGTTCACTGCCGGGCAGCCCAAGGTCTTTGCCGACACGGCGGCCAGCGGCAACACCCTGAACCGCTATTTCTGCGGCGACTGTGGCTCGCCGATCTATAGCCAGCGCGCGACGATGCCCGAGGTGATGGTCATCAAGGTCGGGACGCTCGACGACTCGAACCAGATGAAGCTGGTCATGAACATCTGGACCAACAGTGCCCGGCCCTGGATGCACATCGATCCGGCAAGCGCGTGCTATCCGGAAAACCGGCCGCCCAAGACCTGACGATCGGGCTTGCCCGCAAGTGGGGCGGGCATTTGCTGGCGGTGGCGCGGAGCGCTGCTCCGAGGCCACCGCAGCGCTCAAGTACTCCTACAGTCCGCCCAGATCCTGGATGGCGTCGACCACCATACTGGTTCCGATGGCAATCATCAGGATATCCCCCGCGACACGTACGTAGCGGTGGCCGGATGGCGGCACTCCGAGTTGCACGACGACCGACTGGGGCACCTGGTAATACACCACCTCTGGCGGCAGTGGCCGGCCCTTGGACCACTTCCTGGCGTGGCCCGGCGGCACGCAACCGTTGTGTTTCTTGGCCAGCCCCGGCGGACACTTGCCGCTGCGGCCGGGCTTGCCGTAGTAGTCGCGCACCACCGTGCGCTGCGAATCACCAAAGTAGACGGTGACCTCAGAATGGCTTTTGCGCCGCTCCTTTGAATGTTTGTCCTTGCCGCCGCCGGCCATTACCTGGCTGGCGCCCAACAGGCCACCGATCACAACCGCCAGCGTCAGGCCGGTGCGGATCTTGGCAATCTTCATCTCTCAACTCCTGGTCAATTCGTCCGCCCAGTATGGCACTGCCCGGACTTGCCGCAATTACCGGCACGCTCCACGGCGTGGTCGACCTGACAAGCGTTGCTCCTCCTGCCCGAGGTTGCGCCTCACTGCGCCGCGCCCACCGGCAACGGCTCTTGATTACAGGCGCTCAGCGCCGCGACCAGCATGTCGATGAACGCCCTGGTCTTGGCCGGCATCAGGCGCCGGCCCGGGAATACCGCCCAGGCCGTGAATTCCGGCAGTGACCACTCGGGCAGGACCCGGCGCAACTCGCCACGGCGTACGGCCGGCGCAGCGAAGAACTCCGGCAGCGCCGCGATGCCGGACCCGGCAGCAGCCAGGCGCATCAGCAGTTCAGGAGAGTTGGCCGCCGCCCGCGACGGCGGGATCCCCGCCCAGCGCTGTTCGTCGCGCCGCAGGGTCCAGCCGGTGGTCTCGCCGCCCGAGGAGATCAGGCGCAGGGCGTCGTGCTCCATCAACTCCTGCGGTGAACTCAGGTCGCCCCGTTCCGCCAGGTACGATGGCGCGGCGTAGAGGCCGCTGGGCATGGTCGCGATGCGCCGGGCTGCCAGCAAACCGTCATCGGGCAAAGCGCCCATGCGAATGGCGAGATCGAAATTCTCGGCCAGCAGATCCACCCGCCTTGGTGACAAGTCGAGTTCCAGCGCGACGGCCGGGTGCAGCGCCACGAAGGCCGCGAACATGTCCGCCAGCAACAGGTTGGCAAAATCGCTCGGAATCGAAACCCGCAGCCGACCGCTCGGCATCGCCTGGTGATGTTCGCCCAGCGCCTTGGCGGCGGCCACTTCAGCGGCGACCTGGCGGGCATGCTCGAGCAGTTGCTGGCCGAACTCGGTGATCGTCACCCGCCTGGTAGTGCGCAGGAGCAGCCGCTGTCCGAGCGCTTCTTCGAGCAGGGCGATGCGGCGCGACACGGTGGAGCGCGGCAGTCCGAGCCGCTCGGCCGCGCGACTGAAGCTGCCGCCGTCGGCCACGCCGGCGAAGATCAGCAGGTCATTGGGGTCAAATTGTGCCATGGTTGGAATAATCATATCCGAATTCGTGGCTTCCGGCCCGTTGCAAACAACAATAGACTCAATCCCATTCAATCACCACCAATTGGGAGCCCCAAATGAAAATCCTCCAGATCAATGCCAGTGCCCGCCGCGAGGGTGGTCATTCCACCGCCGTTGCCAACTCGATCGTCGCGCGCCTGCGCGCCGCACACCCGGCGGCAAGCCTGCTGGTGCGCGCCCTCGCCAGCAACCCGCTGCCCGCCCAGGACGAGGAAGCGCTGTCTGCCCTGACGACCGCGGCAGCCGATCGCAGCCCCGAACAGGCAGCGCGCGTGGCGTTCGACGACGCGTTGATCGCGGAGCTCCAGGCGGCCGATGTGGTGGTGCTGGGCGTGCCGATGTACAACTTTGGCGTGCCGGTGCAGTTGAAGAACTGGATCGACGCCATCGCCCGCGCCGGCGTGACTTTCCGCTATACCGAGAGAGGCGCGCAGGGACTGATCGCGGGCAAGAAGGTCTACCTGGCGCTCACCCGCGGTGGCCGCCACCGGGGCGCCGATACCGACACCCAGGTGCCATATCTCAAGACGGTGCTAGGGTTTCTCGGCATGACCGACCTGCATTTCATCTACGCTGAGGGCCTGAACATGGGCCCCGACGCCGTGAAGCAGGGCCTGGCAGAAGCCGAAGCTGATCTCGCCGCAGCATTTGCCTGATTTGCCTGATTTGCCTGATTTGCCGGACGCGGGCTGGTTCCCGCCTCGAGAACAAGGAGTGAACATGACTACCGATACCGCCACCCGCACCCTGCGGGTAACCGAGCCCCGGAAAGTGGAACGACTCGTCGCCGGCCGGGCGACCTCGGACGGGGATGGTGTGAAACTGACTCGGGTGCTGACCCAGCCACTGCAGAGCCGGCTCGACCCGTTCCTGATGCTCGATGCCTTTGGCAGCGACAATCCCGACGACTACATCGGCGGCTTCCCGGATCATCCCCACCGCGGTTTCGAGACCATCACCTACATGATCGCCGGCCGGATGCAGCATCGCGACAGTGCCGGCAATGAAGGCCTGCTCGAGAACGGCGGCGTGCAATGGATGACCGCCGGGCGCGGGGTGATCCACTCCGAGCTGCCCCAGCAGGAAGAGGGGGTCATGGAAGGGTTCCAGCTCTGGCTCAATCTCCCGGGCAAGGACAAGATGAGCGCGCCCTGGTATCGCGATTTCGGCGCCGCCGATCTGCCGCGCTTCACGACCGAGGCGGGCGTCGCCGTGACCGTGATCGCGGGCGAGAGCCATGGCACCCAGGGTGCGGTGACGCGCGAGGCCACCGCTCCGCTCTATCTCGACCTGCACCTGCCGGCTGGAGCCAGCTTCGAGCAGGCTCTGCCGGCGGGACACAATGCCTTCGTCTACGTTTACCGTGGCGAACTGCGCATCGCCGGCGAGCAGGTGCCGGTGCAGCGCATGGCGATCCTCGCCAACGACCCGCAATCCGACGGCGTGTTGCTCGAGGCCGCCGGGGAGACCAGGGCACTGCTGATTGCCGGCCGGCCGCTCAACGAGCCAATCGCTCAGTACGGTCCGTTCGTGATGAACACCGAGCAGGAAATCTATCAGGCGCTCAACGATTTCCGGGACGGCACCCTGGCCTGAGAGACCCCGGAAGGCCTTGTGGCGCGGCTTGGTTCAAGGGGAGAGAACCGGGCCGCGCCACGAGGGACGCACGAGGGGGCGGAACCTCGAGCTTACGGGTTGATCGTAATGGGAAGACTGGCTGTCGAAATGTCACCGTTGGGCGTGGTCACCGTCACAACCAGACTCGCGCTACCGGCTTGTAAACCGCATCCCACTGCGACCAGATAGCTTGTCGGAGCCGGTAGCAATCCGCCTACGTCACCAACGAAGTTTCTAACTGTGTAGCCGTCGGGTGCCACCGTGGCGAGATCGCTTGAAACTTCGAAAGCGATACTGGTGTCGGCGGGCATGCTGTTCCCACGCTGGTCGGTAATTTGCACCGGGACGTCGAGCGTACTGTTGGTTGTGCACACAATCGGCGCCGAACTGATGTTCGCAAAACTTCCCGAAAATGTCTGCACGAGATGGCTCCAGACGTACAAGCTTTGTGCGCTCGGCACCTGCGGGATACGCAGCACACCGTTGTACTGATTGTCCCCCGGTGTCTTGCAGTCGCCATTGCTGTTCGGCCCGATACAGGGTTCACCGGGGCTCAAGTTGCCGTCTTCGTTATCGTCGCGGAAGATATCCGGGCTCTTGTCGAAGGAGGTCTCTCCGGGGGGCTCGAAGACGTTGTTGCCGTTGGTGTCGTCGAATAGGGTATCGACACCGGGATCGAATACGTTGTTGTTGTTCCTATCGATGAAGTCCTCCTCGCCCAGCGCGTAGGCGAGAACCGTAACGCGACCGGATGTCGGGCGTGGATTACCTGACCACAACTGCACACTGCATGTCCCCGCCGCTGTGAGACACGACGGTTCGATGACGCCGCCTTCCGTCGTGAAGTTGACGGCAGTGCCGTCGGGGACGGTGTTGCCGAAATGATCGCCCAGCACGACGGTCACCGTGCTGCACGGCTGGACGTAATCCCATCCTTCGCAGTTTCCGACGCTTGTGGCGAGCGAGAAGTGCCTCTGATCCGGGACGCCGCTGGAAATGACCAGCACATTCGACAGTGTGGTGAGCAGCGGCGAACTTCCGCGAACTGAAGCAACCACCCGCACCGAAGTGGGTATGGTCCCTGCGGTAACGAGTGTCGTCACCGTGCCATCGGCAGCGGAAGTGGCCGAGCTCGGGTTCAGCGTGAGTCCGCCCACGGTTGTCGCGCTGTTGGAGTCTGCGAACACGAAATCGATCAGCTTGCCCGCGACCACATTGCCGGTCGTGTCATAAACCGTGAAGGTGAGCGTCGAGAATTCCTGCCGACCGACCCCACCGGTGCCCTTGAGGGCGATGGTGGTGGTATTTGCAGAGACAAACTTGATCGATCCGGCGCTGGCCGGCAACACGGTGATTGTGCCAGTCTGGGTCACTGTTGCGCCGCCCAGTGTGACCGAGGCCGTGATGACGTCGGCGACGCCGCAGCCCTTGTCGACGTAGCTCGCCGTCGCGACGCCGCTTTGCGTCATTACCGGTGATCCCATCGTGGCCTTCCCTGCCGCGACGCACGGCGAAGCAAAGGAGACCGCCAGGGTCGGTGCATAGGGTGAACCACCACTCGAGACGGTGACGCCGACGCTCGCGTTGCCCCCCGAGGAGAGCGTTGCCGGATTGATACTGAGCGCGCTAAGCGTTAGCGTTGGGAAGGCAACAGTGTAATTGACCGTACCCTTGGCTGCCGTGCCGCTCACCGTGGCGTTCGCCGTCACCGTAAACGCCCCGTTTTGCGTGCCCGCTGGCAGGCCCACCTGCGCCACGCCGCTGGCATCGGTAAGAGCGGTGCCCGACGAGGGCACCAAGGCGGCACTACTGTCGGTCGTCGTGAACGTAACCACCGCATTCGCCACCGCGGCCCCGCTGGCGTTCTTCACGCTTGCCTTGAGCACACCTGCCTGGTCCGGAGCCACCTGGGTGATCGATGCGCCGGAGGAGTTCGTCAGTGCAAGAGCGAGTGTCGGGCTACCAACCGCGGTGTCCCCCGAGCCAGACGTGCCGCTGGAGGTGCAGCGGTCGGGGAACAATGCCGTAGGCGTTCCGGGGATGCAGTCCGTGGAATCGCTGCTGCCGCATCCAGCGAGGATCGTCGCCAGCACCACTGCCAAGATTGCCACTCTGGTTTGCATGAAGTCACTCCAGGGTATTAGACCGGTCGCACACCTGTTCCCGCTCTACAAATAACGGCAAACAAGCCCCTCTCTCGTCGAGACGCACGAAGCGTTCCACTTTTTATACTACGGCGCAACGGGCTGCGCAAAGGAATTTGTGCGTCGGCTCATGGTACAAGTCTCCCGGGCTGGTGAGGAGCATTATCTTGCTCTGACCAGGGCACTGCTGATTGCCGGCCGGCCGCTCAACGAGCCAATCGCTCAGTACGGTCCGTTCGTGATGAACACCGAGCAGGAAATCCACCAGGCGCTCAACGATTTCCGGGACGGCACCCTGGCCTGAGGGCTAGCGTCCTCCGGAAACGTCGAGGATCGCCCCGTGCACGTAGGATGCAGCCTCGGATGCGAGCCACAACGCGGCCGCGGCGATCTCGGCGGGGGCGCCCGAGCGGCCCATCGGAACGACCGTCTGCGCGAGCTTTTCCATCGCCGCCAATCCCCCGTGCACGGCGTGAATCTCGGTCGCTATCAGTCCGGGCCGCAGCGCGTTGACCCGGATGCCCTCGGCGCCAACCTCCTTGGCGAGCGCCAGCGTGAAGATGTCGACTGCGCCTTTTGACGCGGCATAGGCTGAGCCGCCGACGCGCCCGCCAAGGCGGGAGGCAACCGACGAGATGTTGACGATGGCGCCGCCCCTGCCGCCGTGGCGCGTCGACATCCGCAGCACCGCCTCGCGCGCGCAGAAGAAGACGCTGTAGACATTCGCGCGCATCAGCGTTTCGAGCCGCTCCTCGTCGGTCTCTTCGACCCGGAAACTCGCCGTCACCCCGGCGTTGTTGACGAGCACGTCGGGCGCACCGTATTTCGCGTCGAGCTGCGCAAACATGCGCTGCACTTCGTCGCTCCGTCCGACGTCTGCCTGCAGCGCTACCGCTTCTCCACCAGCGCCGCAGATTTCCTCGACGACAGCGCGCATCGCAGCCGAACGGGATATGCCTCACACCCGAAATGGACCTTGATCATATCTTGATGACTACGCTAATAACATCACACAAATTGGATTCTGGCAGCGCTCAAAGGAGATCGATCAATCTTGAACTCAGGGTTCGATCATTCACCGCCCCCTGATCAAGCAGAACCATCGGCTCTCGCCGATACAGCAGACTCCCTTGTTGCAGATGACAGTTCTCAGGTCGCCGGAAGTTGCGTACAACGCACCGATATTCGATCGGCCAGGCTTGTCCTGCTGATCAGAATGCATCGGGCCCGCTCGCAGCAGTGACTTCTGAGGTTGGGCGCCGGCCATGGTTATACTCTTCCCGCGTGCCATCCGCTTTGCCCACCGTCGGCGGTTATTCGGCACCTTGATAATCCGCTTGCCAGAGGTTCAATTTCCGTGATCTCAAGCTACTCAAGAACAGTTTCGCGTTGGTCGGCAACCGTGCTGATTGCGCTGTCAGTCATTTCACTGGCCGCCTGCAGCGGCAAGGATCCGGCACCGGGTGCTGCGCCAGCCGGCGGCAAGCCACCGCCGCCGTCCGTGGGCGTGATCAGCGTCGTTCCCCAGGCTGTCGCCATGAGCACCGAACTGCCGGGTAGAGTCGAAGCCAAGCGCGTGGCGCAGGTGCGGGCGCGGGTGAGCGGCGTGGTGCTCAAGCGCCAGTTCACCGAAGGCAGCGAAGTGCGTACCGGACAGGCGTTGTTCCTGATCGATCCGGCCCAATATCAGGCCGTTTTCGACAGTGCCAACGCCCAGCTGGCGCGCGCCGAGGCCAGCCTCGAGCAGGCCAGTGCGACCGCGGAGCGTTACCGGCCGCTGGCCGAGGCGCGGGCGATCAGCCAGCAGGATTACATCAATGCCACGGCTGCCCGCAAGGCCGCCACCGCCGACCTGGCCGCGGCTCGTGCCGCAGTGCGCAGCGCGAGCATCAACCTGGGCTACACCCAGGTGAGCGCGCCGATCGCCGGCCGGATTGGCCGGGCCCTGGTTACCGAAGGGGCGCTGGTCAGCGCCGCTGAGGCCACACAATTGGCGCTGATCCAGCAGACCGGCGCGGTCTACGTCAACTTCACGCAGTCGAGCCTCGCGGTGCTGCAACTGCGCAAGGCGCTGGCCGCCAAGAAACTGCGCCCTATTGGCGGCGACGCCGTGCCGGTGACCGTGGTACTCGAAGACGGCAGCGAATTGCCGCGTCCCGGAAAACTGCTGTTCAGTGACCTGTCGGTCGATGCCAGCACCGGCCAGGTGACGTTGCGTGCCGAGGTGCCTAATCCTGATGGCTTGTTGCTTCCCGGCCAGTACGTGCGCGTGCGCTTGTCCCAGGCCGAACAGCCGGCGGCATTCCTGTTGCCACAACAGGCCGTGACTCGATCGGATCAGGGCGATACCGTGCTGGTAGTCGGCGAGGGCAACAAGCCGGCACCGCGGCCCGTCACTGTGGGCTTTGAGCATGACGGCCAATGGGTCATCACCGCCGGACTGAAGGAAGGCGACAAGGTCATCGTCGACGGTTTCCAGAAGATGTTTGTCCCTGGAGCACCGGTCAACCCGGTGCCCTGGAAGCCGACCGGAGCGGCTGCGCCAGCGGGCTCGCCAGCCCCGGCGTCCGGCGCCCCGGCGCGTTCCTGAGCGGGGCGCGAGATGGCCAAGTTCTTCATCGATCGCCCCGTTTTCGCGTGGGTGATTGCGCTCTTCGTGCTGGTTGCCGGGGGCTTGTCGATCACCCAGCTGCCGGTCTCGCAGTACCCGCCGGTCGCTCCGCCGACCATCGTGGTTTCGGCTTTCTACCCTGGCGCCACGTCGCAGGCGTTGGAAGACAGCGTGCTGGCCGTGATCGAGCGGGAAATGAATGGCGCCCCGGGCCTGATCTACGTCGAGTCGGTGGCCCAGGCCAATGGCAGCGGCAACATCACGCTCAGTTTCGCTCCCGGCACCAGCCCCGACCTGGCCCAGGTCGAGGTGCAGAACCGCCTGGGCAGGGCCACGCCGCGCCTGCCCGCGGTAGTCAACCAGCAGGGGGTCAGGGTCGACAAGGCGCGCTCGAACTTCCTGCTGTTCACGATTCTGTCTTCGACCGATCAGTCGCTCGATCCGATCGCGCTGGGCGACTACGCCTCGCGCAACGTTCTCCCGGAACTGCAGCGCTTGCCGGGCGTTGGACAGGCGCAGCTCTTTGGCACCGAACGCGCGATGCGCATCTGGACCGATCCCGCCAAATTGCTCGGCCTGAACCTGTCGAGCAGCGACGTGGTGGCGGCGATCCGCAGCCAGAACGCCCAGGTCTCGGCGGGCTCGATTGGTGACCTGCCCACTGTCGCGGGCCAGGGAATTTCGGCGACGGTGGTAGTTGACGGACAACTCGCCACGGTGGAGCAGTTCGGCAACGTCGTGCTGCGCGCCAACAGTGATGGCGCGACGGTGCGGCTCAAGGATGTGGCTCGGATCGAGCTGGGCGGGCAGGGCTACGCGACCCAGGCACGGCTCAACGGCAAGCCTTCGACCGGCATCGGAATCCAGCTTTCACCCACCGGCAATGCGCTCGCCACCGCGGCCGCCGTTCGGGACCGGATGGAGCAGCTGAAGCAATATTTCCCCGCCGGCGTGACCTACAGCATCCCCTACGACAGTTCGCGCTTCGTGAAGATCTCGATCAAGCAGGTGGCGATCACGCTTCTGGAGGCGGTAGGGCTGGTGTTTCTGGTGATCTTCCTGTTCCTGCAGAACATCCGCTACACCTTGATCCCGACTCTGGTCGTGCCGATTGCGTTGATGGGCTCGTTCGCGGTGTTGATGGCGCTGGGCTTCTCGATCAATGTGCTGACGATGTTCGGCATGGTCTTGGTGATCGGGATCGTGGTTGACGATGCCATTGTCGTGGTCGAGAACGTCGAGCGCATCATGAGCGAGGAGGGCCTGCCACCGCGCGAGGCCGCGCGCAAGGCCATGGGCCAGATTTCGGGCGCCATCATCGGCATCACCGTGGTGCTGATTTCGGTCTTCGTGCCGCTGGCATTCTTCGCCGGATCGGTGGGCAACATCTATCGCCAGTTCTCGGTGGTGATGGTGTCGTCGATCGCTTTTTCGGCCTTCATGGCACTTTCGCTCACGCCCGCCCTGTGCGCCACGCTCCTCAAGCCGGTCGAGGCCGGGCACCACCTGGCCAAGCGCGGTTTCTACGGTTGGTTCAACCGCGCCTTCAAGGGCACCGCCAAGGGCTACGAGAGCCTGGTTGCCCGCATGCTGCGCAAGTCCTTCCGCTATCTGATCATCTACGCCGTGGTCATCGGTGCGGTCGCCTGGGCATTCCAGCGCTTGCCGACCTCGTTCCTGCCCAACGAGGACCAGGGCTACGTGATCGTCAATGTGCTCCTGCCGCCAGGGGCGACGCAGGAGCGCACCAGCGCGGTCATGTCCCAGGTCGAGAGCTACATGCTCAAGCAACCGGAAGTGCAGAGCATCGTCGGGGTGCTCGGCTTCAGTTTCTCCGGCCAGGGGCAAAATGCCGCGCTGGCGTTCGTGACGCTCAAGGACTGGGACCAACGCCCCAGCCCCGCCAATTCTGCGCAGGCGATGGCGGGCAGGGCGTTTGGCGCGCTGATGGGAATCCGCGACGCTTTCATCTTTCCGCTCAGTCCGCCACCGATCCCCGAACTGGGGCGGGCCGCCGGGTTCAGCTTCCGGCTGCAGGACCGGGCCGGCATGGGGCACGATGCGCTGGTTGCGGCGCGCAACCAATTGCTCGGCCTGGCTTCCCAAAGCAAGCTGCTGACCCAGGTGCGGTCCGATGGCCTTGAAGACGCCCCTCAGTTGGTAATCGACATCGACCGCGACAAAGCCGCCGCCCTGGGCGTGAGCTTTGACAGCATCAACGCGACCATCTCGACGGCACTGGGCTCGGCGTACGCGAACGACTTTCCGTCGCACGGCCGCCTGCAGCGCGTGGTGGTCCAGGCCGATGCGCCGGCCCGCATGCAGCCTGCCGACGTGCTCAAATTGAGCGCGACCAATAATCGCGGGGTGCCGATATCGCTGTCGTCGTTTGCCGCCACTCGCTGGGTCAGTGGTCCTATGCAGACCATGCGCTACAACGGCTACCCGGCCATGGGCATCGGCGGCGCCGCCGCTCCCGGCTACAGCAGCGGGGTAGCGATGGACGAGATGGAGAGCCTGGCAAAGCAGCTGCCGCCGGGCTTCGGCTTCGAGTGGACGGCCTTGTCGCGCGAGGAGAAGCTCGCCGGGTCCCAGGAGCTGATCCTCTACGGCTTTGCGATCCTGGCGGTGTTCCTCTGCCTGGCGGCGCTCTACGAGAGCTGGTCGATTCCCTTCACCGTGATCCTGGTGGTGCCGCTGGGCGTGCTCGGGGTGTTCATGGCGACGCTGCTGCGTTCCTACAACAACGGCATCTATTTCCAGGTCGGATTGATCACGATCATCGGCTTGTCCGCCAAGAACGCGATCCTGATCATCGAGTTCGCCAAGGATTTGCAGGCCCAGGGCAAGACCGCCATCCAGGCGGCGCTCGAGGCCGCGCACCTCAGGTTCCGACCGATCGTGATGACCTCGATGGCCTTCATCCTCGGCGTCTTGCCGCTGGCGATCGCCACCGGGGCTGGCTCGGCGAGCCAACGGGCGATTGGCACCGGGGTCATCGGCGGGATGATCACGGCGGTCTTGCTGTCGGTCTTCTTCGTGCCGCTGTTCTTCGTGATCGTGCGCCGCTTCTTCAAGGGCAGCGAACGCCAACGCCGGATGTACGCGCACGAAGCCGAGAACATGGACCTGCACGTAACCAAGGAGGAGCTCTGAAATGAATGCCTCCTTCCTGACCCGGTGCGCGGCGCCTCTGGCGCTGCTGGTGCTCTCGGCCTGCACCTCGATGACCCCTTCGTATGAGAGACCGGCGGCGCCGGTCGCCGCGGACTGGCCGCAGGGGCCCGCGGCCGCGCCGCTGCCAGTTGGCGGAGGCGGCTCTTCGGTGGCCGATCTGCCCTGGACCGATTTCATGGCCGATGCCCGGATCCGGGCGCTGGTCGAAATCGCCCAGCGCAACAACCGCGACTTGCGCCTGGCGGTGCTCAATGTCGAGCAGGTGCGCGCGCAGCTGGGGATCCAGCGTGCCGACCTGCTGCCCACCGTTGGTCTCGGCGCCAGCGCCAGCCGTGCACCCAACAGCAGCGGCGTCATGTCCAATGCATTCAGCGTCGGGTTCGCGGTCAGCTCCTTCGAGCTGGACTTGTTCGGGCGCGTGCGCAGTCTCAACCAGGCCGCTTTGGCGCGCTATCTGGCCAGCGAGGAGGGCCGCCGCGCGGCTCAGGTGGCCTTGATCGCCGCCGTGGCCAGCACTGAGCTGGCGGTGCGCGCCGATGACGAGTTGTTGCAGGTAACCCGGCGCGCATTGCTCTCGCGTGAAGAAAGCCTGCGGCTGGTGCGGGTGCGCCTGGACGGTGGCGTAGCCGCCGAACCCGAATTGCGCGGCGCCGAGTCGCTGCTCGCCGCTGCCCGGGGCAACATTGCAGGGCTGCGGCGCCAGCGCAGCCTGGATCAGAATGCGCTGATGTTGCTGGTGGGGCAGCCGTTGCCGGCCGACCTTCCCGAGGCTGTGCCGCTGGGGCAGCTGGCATTTGCCGAATTGCCGGTTGGCCTGCCATCGGAGGTGCTGCTCAAGCGGCCGGATATCTCTCAGGCCGAACAACAGCTCCTTGCCGCCAACGCCAATATTGGCGCCGCACGCGCCGCGTTCTTCCCGCGCATTAGCCTGACTGGCAGCTTCGGCACGGCCAGCAATCAGCTCTCGGGCCTGTTCGATGACCTGGCCTGGACCTTTGCATCACAGTTGATCCAGCCGCTGTTCGACGCCGGTCGCAACGAATCGGCGCTGGCGGCTGCCAAGGCGGGGCGCGCTATCGCCGTGGCGCAGTATGAGAAGGCGATCCAGGTGGCCTTCCGCGAGGTGGCCGATGCGCTGGCCGGGCGCGCCACACTTGGCGAGCAGCTGGCTGCGCAGCGTGCCCAGGCCGCTGCCGAAGAGAGCCGCGCGGCGCTGGCCGAACAGCTGGTGCGTGGTGGCGTCGCGAGCCAACTCGATTTGCTGGACGCGGAACGCTCGCGGCTGGCTGCACGTCAGGCCGTGGTGCAGCTCGAACTGGCCAGACTGCAGAATGCCGTGCTGCTCTACCGGGTCCTCGGCGGCGGGGCAGGGCAACCCCCCAGCCAGGCCATGAGCAAGTGATGAACTGCCGCGCCGGCAGCAGCGGAGAAGTTGCACTTGGATGAGCTCAAGGCAGTAGAGTCGCTCGGCATCACTCTCCCCACCGCCGCCTATCTGGCCGGGCTGATCCTGTTCGGCATCATCGGCTTCGTCGCCTACCGCCGCGGCAAGAAGTCGTCGCGCCCCCGGACCAAATGGATCGGGGTCGGGCTGATGATCTATCCCTACGCGATATCCCAGACGTGGCAGCTATATGCGGTTGGCCTGGGGTTATGCGCTGGGCTGTATTGGTACGGCGGCGAATAGACCTTCGGCAGCTGCGGCGTCAGCGCCGGCTCGAGATCACGATGCCGGTGGCGATCAGTGCGAAGGCGACGCCGTGGTAGAAGTGCGGCGGCTCGCCCAGCATGGTCAGCGACATCAGTGCCGCGAACAATGGCGTCAGGTTGGCGAAGAACGCCGCGGTCGCCGGTCCGGCAGCGGCGATCCCGGCGCCCCAGCAACGAAATGCCAATACCGATGGCGCGACCGCCAGGAACACCAGCGCCAGGACGACGCCCGGTGACCATTTGATGGCGCTCGGCGCCAGCCAGGTCTCGGCGCCGGCGGCCATGCCGGAAAAGAACAGGCCGAAGATCACCTGCAGCAGCAGAAATTCGGACCAACTCCATGCCGGGCGGTGCGTCCCATCCATCAGGCGGGGCGGGCGGGCGAGCTGCCAGCTGTAGAACGCCCAGCAAATTGCGGCCAGCATCATCCAGGCGTCGCCGGGCACGAGACGCAAGCCGGCCAGTCGCCCGGGATCGCCGCGCAACATTACCGTCAGTACCCCCAGTGCCGAGAGCAGGGCGCCAAGCCACTGCTTGCCGTGGGCCCGCTCGCCATAGAAAACGATGCCGATAAGCAGCATCCATACCGGGCCGCTGGAGGCGATCAGTGTCACATTGACTGGTGTCGAGGTCTGCAGCGCCAGGTACTGAAAGGAGTTGTACGCCGCCACGCCCAGTAGCCCCAGTACTGCCAGCGCCCGCCAGCGGGCGCGGATTTCCGCGCGTCGCTCGGGCGTGGCCAGCACCCGCCAGCCCAGCGGCAACAGCAGCACCAGAGCACCCATCCAGCGCAGCCAGTTCAGATGCATGGGCGGCACGCTGTGCGCGAGCAGGCGGCCAATCACCGCATTGGCTGACCAGGCGAGCGGAGGAATCATCAGCAGCAGCGCGCTGCGGGTGTTCAGGGCCACGGCATCACCGCGCCACAGTTCCAGCATTGCTCGAATGGTCCGTCGATCGTCTCGGCGCAGTCCTGACACTGCCAGTGTCGGTGTGCCAGCTCGGTGAGCTGCGCGAGCAGTTCCTGGGCACGCTCGAGCTGGTCATCGTCGCTGACCCAGATCTCCGGCAATGCCTGGTCGGGTGGAATTTCGCCGGCGATGCCGCCGGCAAAATAACGCTGGACGCTTACTTCGATGCCAGCCTGGTTCAGCAGGTCGGACCAAAGGGTCGCCAGGGCAATATTGGGAGCATGGATCACGCGTTTCATGGCCGAATCCTGCCATGAATGGCGACAAAGGACACGGCTGGTCATAATGTCGCCAGCGGCGCCAGGCAGGATCGAGGGACGAAAGTGTGTCCTCGACCATCTTCCGGGCGTCCCCCGGAAGACCAATTGCGATCCGACATGCCGATTGACCTCCACATTGGCCACCTGCTCAGCGTGCACGGACTGTTCGCGCTGGTGGCAGTGCTGGTCTACGTGATTAGTTCGCACGCCGTGCAGCAGCGGCGCCATCCCTCAGCCGCCGTCGCGTGGATGCTGTTCCTCCTGTTCATGCCATACCTGGCGTTGCCCGCGTTCCTGCTCTTCGGCTTCAGGAAGTTGCCGCGCCCGGCCTCGCCCGTACCCGCCCCGGCCCCACGGGGCCAGTCCTGGGCCGTAGAGACCATCATGGCGCTGCGCCAGCCCGCACCGGCTGCCTATCAGGATCTGGCCGTGCACCTGGACGGCGACGAAGCTCGCAACGCTCTGATTGCCATGATCGCGGCAGCCCGGCACTCGATCGAATGTTCGACCTTCATTGTCGGCCGCGACCGTCTGGGTGATGAGGTGATGGAGCGCCTGTGCGCCAAGGCGCGCAGCGGCGTGCGGGTGCGGCTGTTGGTCGATGGGGTCGGCTACCTGATGGCTGGGCGGCCGAATCTGCGGCGCCTGGCTGCCGCGGGCGGCGAATTCGCGCTGTTCGTGGAGCCGCTGTGGTCGTCGCAGAAGGGCCGCAGCAACCTGCGCAACCACCGCAAGTTGCTGCTCGTCGATGCGGGCTCGCCAGCGGCCCGCCTGTGGTGCGGGGGCCGCAATCTCGCCTCGGAATATTTTGAAGGTGAAGGCGGCGAGCGGCCCTGGCGCGATCTGAGCTTTGACCTGCGTGGAACATTTGTCGGGCAGGCGCACGACCTGTTCGAGCGCGACTGGGCCTTTGCCAACGGAACCGCCATCGTCCCTGAATCGGGACCGGCACCGGCGATGGAACCGTTGCCGGAGCACGATGGCGCCCAGCTGGTCGCTTCCGGGCCGGATCAGGAAGACGACACGGTCTACGAACTGCTGCTCACGGCCGCCTATCGGGCACGCGAGCGGATCGCGTTGTCCACTCCCTACTTCGTACCCGAGTCGGCGCTGCTGTTGGCCCTGTGCCTGGCGGCGAGGCGCGGGGTAAGGGTCGACCTGCTGTTGCCGGCGCGCTCCAACCACCGCCTTTCAGACCTGGCGCGCGACCGGGCGCTGCGCTCGCTGGCCCATGCCGGGGGACACGTGTGGCTCGCGCCGACGATGCTCCATGCCAAGCTGGCGGTGATCGACGACCGGCTTGCGCTCGCCGGCTCAACCAACTTCGACAGCCGCAGCCTGTTTCTGAACTACGAACTGATGGTTGCTTTCCATAAGCCCGAAGACGTGCTGCGCTTCGGGTCCTGGTTCAGCAGGGAGCGCGCTTCGGCGACCGCCTATGTCGCCCGGGCCCCTGGTCTCATGCGTGATGTCGGGGAAGGCATGCTGCTGTGGCTGGCATTCCAGCTCTGAGCGGGATTGGGCCGGTGCCGGTTCAGGTCTTGAGCCGGTAGCCAGTGCGGAAGATCCACCAGACGATCGCCAGGAAGATCGCCAGGAAGGCGGCGGTCATCGCCAGGCTCAGGCCGACGCTGACGTCGGCGCTGTCATAGAAGCTCCAGCGAAGGCCGCTTACCAGGTAGACGACCGGGTTGAACAGGCTGATGGTCTTCCAGACCGGGGGCAGCATGTTGATCGAATAGAAGCTGCCGCCGAGGAAAGTCATCGGGGTGATCAGCAACAGCGGCACCAGCTGGATCTTCTCGAAGTTGTCGGCCCAGATGCCGATGATGAAGCCGAGCAGGCTGAAGGTCAGCGCAGTCAGTAACAGGAACAGGATCATCCAGAAGGGATGCGCGATGTGCAGGTCGACGAACAGCCATGCGGTCGCCAGGATGATCAGTCCCACCATGATCGACTTGGTCGCGGCGGCCCCGACATAGCTCACCACGATCTCCAGGTAGGAGACCGGGGCCGAGAGCAGCTCGTAGATGGTGCCGGTGAACTTCGGGAAATAGATGCCGAATGACGCGTTCGAGACGCTTTGGGTCAGTAGCGAGAGCATCACCAGCCCCGGCACGATGAACGCGCCGTAGCTGATGCCGTCGATCTGGGTGATGCGCGAGCCGATCGCTGCGCCGAAGACGACGAAGTAAAGCGAGGTCGAGATCACCGGCGAGATGATGCTCTGGAAGATCGTGCGCCACATGCGCGCCATCTCGAATTTGTAGATCGCGGCGATTGCGTGCTGGTTCATTTCTTGCCCTTCACCAGGTCGACGAAGATGTCCTCGAGCGAGCTCTGGGTGGTGTGGATGTCCTTGAAACCAATGCCTGCCGCCCCGACGTCCCGCAGTAGCGCGATGATGTCGGAGGATTCGCGTTCAGCCTTGTAGGTGTAGACCAGTTGGGCTCTGTCGTCCGACAGCGTGAGGCGATAGGTCGCGAGTTGCTCAGGAATGCTTGCCAGCGGCTGCTCCAGTTGCAGCGTCAGCTGCTTGGTGCCGAGTTTGCGCATCAGTTCGGCTTTCTCTTCCACCAGGATGATCTCGCCGTTGCTGATGACGCCGATCCGGTCGGCCATCTCCTCGGCCTCGTCGATGTAGTGGGTAGTCAGGATGATCGTCACGCCGCTGGCGCGCAGTGCGCGCACCACCTCCCACATGTCGTGGCGCAGACTGACGTCGACACCCGCGGTCGGTTCGTCGAGGAACAGGACCTGCGGCTCGTGCGACAGCGCCTTGGCGATGAGCACGCGGCGCTTCATGCCGCCCGAGAGCGTGCGGATGGTGTCGTTCCTCTTGTCCCACAGCGACAGGTCCCGGAGCACCTTTTCGATGTGCGCCGGGTTCGCCGGTTTGCCGAACAGGCCGCGGCTGAACGAAACCGTCGCCCAGACGGTCTCGAACGAGTCCGTCGTCAGCTCCTGGGGAACCAGGCCGATCATCGAACGGGCGGCGCGGAAGTCGGTGATGATGTCGTGGCCGTCGACGATGATCACTCCTTCGGTGGGATTGACGATTCCGCAGATGCAGCTGATCAGCGTCGTCTTGCCCGCGCCGTTGGGGCCGAGCAGCGCGAAGATCTCGCCGCGCCTGATCCCCAGGTTAACGTTCCGCAGCGCGTGCAGCCCCGACCCGTAGGTCTTGGAGAGGTTCGCTACCGAGATCATCGATTCCATTGGAAACACCACAGTGGTTGCGGTCGCCGCGGGTGGCGCGCCGACTGCCGGGAGATAACGGGATATTATGCTGTCCCGTTCTGTTGGCAGCAGGATTCATCCCTTACCAGATGTAGGAGACCGCAATGTCCTTATCGATGTACCAGGCTTCAGTGCCAGTCCTGATCCGCACCCTCAAAAACCTGACTGCGGTGCTTGAAAAGGGCGAAGCGCATGCCCAGGTCAAGGGCATCGACCAGAGCGTGATGATCAACAGCCGGCTCTACCCGGACATGTTTCCCCTGACCAAGCAGGTGCAGATCGCCACCGATAATGCCAAGGGCTGTGCCGCCCGCCTGGCGGGCATCGAAGTGCCCAAGTACGAGGACAACGAGGCCAGCTTCGGCGACCTGATCGCGCGGGTGAAAAGCACCATCGCGTTCCTCGAGACCTTCAAGCCGGCACAGATCGATGGCTCCGAGCAGCGCCCGGTCACGCTGCAGATGCGCAGCGGCAGCCTGCACTTCGAGGGTCAACCGTACCTCTTGCACGTCGTGCTGCCCAACCTCTACTTCCACGTGGTCACCGCCTACGACATCCTGCGTCACTGCGGCGTCGAGCTGGGCAAGGCCGATTTCCTGGGCAAGCCGGAGACCATGGGCAAGTCGTCGTAGCGAGGCGGGCAGGGCCCAACCGGCGGCGCCAATTTGGTCGGCGGCGCCCACTTCCTCGGTACACCGCGATACACTGTCGCCGACGAGCGGGGCACGACGGTTTCCTCGCTCGTTACGAGGCCATGAGGAGTCGCTTGCAGACTTTGTTAGCCAACTATGACGAGCCGGAGACAATAAGACATGAGCATGCAATGCCATCTTTCGACAGCGGGGAAGACGCTGCTGGGATTCGCCGCAATCGTGGCCCTCGCTGGAACAGCACGCGCCGATGTGCTCGATGACGTCAAGGCCAACGGCGTGGTCAAGTGCGGCGTGACCTTGGCCGCGCCGGGGTTTTCGGCCGAGAACAATGCCGGTGTACGCGAGGGCTTTGACGTCGACCTCTGCAAGGCGATCGCGGCGGCGGTGCTGGAAGACGAAACCAAGATTCAGCTCATTCCGATGGACCTGAAGACCGCATTTGCCGGCCTGCCCACGGGCGCGGTTGATGTGCTCACGCATCGCTTCACCTGGACCCAGAGCCGAGATGTTTCGGGGCTGAAGTTCCCGAAGGTGATGTTCTTCGACGGCCAGGGTTTTGCCGTCACCAAGAAGTCCAAGGCCAACAAGATTTCCGACCTGAACAACGCAACCATTTGCACGGCACAGGGGACCACGTCGGAATTGATCGTGGCGGACTATTTCCGCGCCCACAAGCTCAAGTACAAGATCGTGACTTTCGCCTCGGCTGAGCAAGCCTGGGATGCCTTCGTCGGCAAGCGTTGCGACGCCGCCATCAACGACCGTTCCGGCCTGGCCGCGCGCCTGGCCAAGCTGCCCAACAAGGACGACTTCAAGGTGCTGGCCGAGACAGTGTCCAACGAGCCAATCGGGCCGATCGTCGCGCAGGGCCAACCCCGGTGGGAGGCAGTGGTGCGCTTCACTCTGAACGCGTTGGTGGCCGCTGAAGAACTTGGGGTCAACCAGGCCAATGTTGACGAGCAGCTCAAATCGACCAACCCGAGTGTCCAGCGTTTGCTGGGCGTGACCGGCGATTTCGGGGTCAAGTTGGGTGTTGGCAGTGACTGGGCCTACAAGGCGATCAAGGCGGTCGGCAACTATGGCGACGTCTGGGAACGCAACGTCGGACCCAAGACGCCGCTGCGCCTCGAGCGTGGACGCAACGCCCTGGTCGCCAATGGCGGCGTGATGATGGCAATTCCGGTGCGCTGATCAGTCCGGGCGCCGGCCCAAACAGCGCCGCGCGCCCGCTCCCTGGGTGACAAGTTTCGCGACCGAAAGGATGTCTCGCGCCGTTCTCGCGGAACGGCTGCGAGGCTATGCGGGCCAGGCGGTGTTGCTGGCCCTGGTGCTCTGGCTTGCCTGGGGCGGAATCGCCAATTTCCTGGCTAACCTGCGCACGCTCGGCCTGAGCGCCGGTTACGGTTTCCTGAATGCCGAAGCCGGCTTCGAGATCGCGCAGTCACTGATCGCGTTCAGCCCGCAATCTTCGTACCTGGACGTGGTGATCGTGGCCGCGCTCAACTCGCTGCTGGTGATTGTGCTCGCCAGCGTGTTGAGCACTCTGATCGCATTGGTCATGGCATTCGGCCGGCTTGCCGCGCACCCGCTGATTCGCGGCGCGTCGAGCGCCTATGTCGAGGTGTTTCGCAACATCCCGCTGCTGCTGCAGATCCTCTTCTGGTACTTCTCGGCGATGGCGCTCCTTCCGGGCGTGTCGGACAGCCTGGAATTCGGCACTGCGCTGTTGAACAATCGCGGGCTGTTTCTGCCGCGGGTGCAAATCACCCTTGCCGCCGGGGCGGCGGTTGCGGTCGCGCTCGCGGCCGCGGTGCTCTTGTTCATCCTGGCGCGGCGCGGGCTCAGGAAGAGCGCGCGCAACGGTCCTCTGACCCTGGCGCTGAGCGGCGTGATCATAGCGCTCGTGTGTCTGGGCCCGTTGGCCCTCATGCATGCCCAGTTCGGCCTGGATAGCCCGCGCGTGGAAGGCTTTAACGTCAGCGGCGGTATTGCGCTGCTGCCGGAACTGGCCGCACTCACGCTTGGCCTGTCAATCTACAACAGTACATTTCTGGCTGAGATCTTCCGTGCCGGCATCTTGTCGGTGCCCCGTGGACAGTCCGAAGCCGCTGCCACTTTGGGGTTGAGTGGCGTGCGTGCGGCCTTGCTGATCACCTTGCCACAGGCACTGCGCGTGGCGCTGCCACCGGCGGCCGGGCAGTATCAAACGCTCGCCAAGGCTTCCGCGCTGGCCGCCGCGATCGGCTATCCGGACATCATGCAACTCGTCGGTGGTACGGTGCTGACCCAGACCAATCAGGCGCTGGAAGCGATGGCCCTGGTGGTGCTCCTCTACGCCGCAATCAACCTGGTAATTGCGCTGGCGGTGAACCTGGCCAATCGCCGCTTGATGCTGCACGATGGCCGCTGAGATGACTCGTTTCGTGCGTGCGACCCTGATCGATGCGCGGGATGTGCCCAAGATCCGGACGCCGGCGCTGTTGCGCTGGCGGCAGCTCTGGTTTCCGTCGCCGGCGATGGGCGTGCTCTCTTCGCTGTTGTTGGTGGTGTTCAGCGTGTTGGCCTGGCGTTCGTTCGATTGGGCGATCGTGAACGCTCAATGGCGGGGCACCGACAGCACGGCCTGCCAAGGCGACGCCGGTGCCTGCTGGGCCTTCGTCATTGCGCGCTGGAAGCCATGGCTGGTGGGCGGTTATCCGCTCGACCAGTTGTGGCGAGCTTGGGCATGCTTCGCGGCGTTCGCGCTGTTCTGGGTCTGGGTCGTGCGTCGTGCGCACGGGGCGAGCATGCATCGCGTGCTGCTGGGGTTCATGATCATGCCGGTGGCTTTGCTGCTGGTGCTGGGCGGCGGAGGCCTCCTGCCGGCGGTTGCACCAACGCGCTGGGGCGGGTTGCTGCTCACCATGGTGGTGACGCTGGCGACTTTCGCCACCGCTTTGCCGGTTGGTCTTGCGCTGGCACTGGGGCGTCGTTCCCGGCTGCCGGTGGTGCGTTGGCTGTGCACGGCCTTTGTCGAAGGCATGCGCTCGGTGCCATTGTTGGCGGTACTGTTCATTGCGGCAACGCTGTTGCCGATGTTCCTGCCCAGTGGCTGGAATGTGGACTTGTTCACTCGGGCGTTGGCGGCGTTTGCACTGTTCAATGCGGCGATGGCTGCCGAGGTGTTTCGGGGCGGCTTGCAGGCGGTGGGCCGCGGCCAGTTCGAGGCGGCGACCACCGTCGGTCTGTCGGACTTTTCCGCGCTGCGCCTGATTGTGTTGCCGCAGGCGGTGACAGCCGTCGTGCCGGCGCTCGTCAACATCATGATCGCCGTCATCAAGGAGACGACCTTGCTCTCTATAATCGGCGTCAATGACCTGCTGGGCGCGGTGGAGAACGGCGCCAAGTCCCCGGACTGGATTGGAGAACCCAACATTCTGACTTCGGGCCACGTGTTCCTGGCATTGACCTATCTGGCGGTCTGCTACGGGCTGTCACGCTACAGCCGGCGCCTGGAATCCAGGCACTAAACGACCCGACACCACGCCATGACCAATCCCGACACCGAGACCCAGGAACTGAGCGCCGCCGTGGTGCGCATGAACGGCATCAACAAGTGGTACGGGCACTTTCATGCGCTGCGCGATGTTGACTTGCGGGTGGCAGCCGGAGAACGCGTCGTGATTTGTGGTCCGTCGGGCTCCGGCAAATCGACCCTGGTGCGCATCGTGAACCTCCTGGAGCCGTTCCAGCAGGGGCGTCTGGATGTCTGCGGCGTGACCGTTGGCGCCAATGAGATCACCCGCGCCGCGCGACTGGCGGTGAATCGCAGGGTGGGCATGGTGTTCCAGCAATTCAACCTCTTTCCGCACATGACCGTCCTGCAGAACCTCACGGTCGGGCCGGTCTGGGGCGGCGGAGTCAGCCGGCGGGAAGCACAGGAGCGCGCCGTTCACTACCTCGAGCGGGTCGGGCTGATGGACCAGATCGACAAGCACCCGGCGCAACTCTCGGGTGGCCAGCAGCAACGCGTGGCGATCGCGCGCACCTTGTGTACCCGTCCGCAGGTGGTCTTGTTCGATGAACCCACTGCTTCGCTCGACCCCGAGATGGTCAACGAAGTACTCCAGACCATGGAGAGCCTCGCGGGCGAAGGGATGACCATGATGATCGTCACCCATGAGATGGGCTTTGCGCGGCGCGTCGCCGATCACGTGATCTTTATGGATCAGGGGCAAATTATTGAAAGGGCGGCGCCCGATGATTTCTTTGATCGGCCGCAGAGCCCGCGTCTGCGCTCTTTTCTAGGGCAGTTACTGACGCACTGACTGCGGGGCGGCCCAGGGCTGGCGACCCGGGTGCGAGAGGATCAACAGCCGCGTTACAACCTAGCGGTACGGATGAAACTGCCGTACGGATGAAGCATCAACCAGGAGAAATAGATGTCTGTCATTGACGTGCACACCCACATGTTCACCCCGAAATGGCTGGAATTGCTCAAGCACGAGGGAGGGATCTATAGCCTCAAGACTCGCCCTGACGGCCAACAGGAAATCTTCCGGGGCGATACGCCCGTAGTCATTCCCCAGCGCGGTCATTTTGACTACGACTTGCGCGTCAAACACATGGATGCGGCCGGTATTGATATCTCGGTAGTTTCACTGACCTGTCCCAATGTTTACTGGGGCAACGAAGACGTCAGTTGTCGTGCCGCGATCGAATCGAACGATACGATGGCCGAGGCTCAGAAGACCTATCCCGATCGGATTCGCTGGTTCACCTCGCTGCCCTGGGAATATCCGGCACGCGCGCTCGAGGAGTTGCGGCGCAGCTGTGACAACGGTGCGGTTGGCGTCATGGTGCTGGCCAACGTGGCTGGGCGCAGCCTGACCGATCCGCTCTTCGCGCCAATCTGGGCGGAGATTGACAAGCGCGCGTTGCCGGTGCTGGTCCACCCGACCGATCCGCCGGGCGTGGACATGATGGACATGACCAAATTCGACATGAGCTGGTCGGTGGGCTTCATGTTCGACACCACGCTGGCGATCACCCGGATGATCTTCGAAGGCTTCCTCGACCGACATCCAAATTTGAAGATCATCGCGTCGCACGGCGGTGCTGCCTTGCCCTATCTGGTTGGTCGCTTCGAGAAGGGCAATGAAGTCGAGATTCCCCAGTTGCGTCAAATGAAACGCAAGCCGACCGACTACTTGCGCCACATCTATTACGACAGCATTACCTACGATCTTGGCGCCTTGCAGTACCTGATCTCGGTGGTCGGCGCCGACCACGTGATGTTAGGCACCGACTGGCCGCACCAGGTGCACGATACCAAGGGCGCGTTTGCAAATACTGCACAACTGCCGTCGGATCAATGCGCTGCAATCAGGGCCACGAACGCCAGGAGAATCTTCAAGCTCTAGTTGGTCGCTCGCCGATGACCAGGTCCAGGGAAGCTGGGCTCAGCCCCGCAGCCGGTAGAGCATCTCGCCGGCGCGGGGAACGACCAGCACCCCGTCGCGCTCGCTCCAGGCAGCGACATCGATCGAGGCCGGATCACGATAGCCGAGATTGATCTTGCGGCACCGCTCGGGGGAAATTCCGGTGGCCAGTGTCACCGTCACGCGCGGCGTCTCGACGCCGGTAGCAGGATCGTAGCTGCCCTGGCCCTTGACGTGCGTTGAGTGCGCCAGCACGCCGCCCGGGTAAGCCGCGAAGCGTTCGGGCTGGGCGATGAAATAGTCGCGGCAGTGGTACCCGATCTCTTCGATAAGGCGGCCGTGGGTGAAGCTGACCTCGCTGATGTGCGGCGCGTAGATGATCACTTCGCCGCCATCGGCGACGACCGGTTCGATCTTGTACATTCCCTTGCCGGCGGTCCAGAGGTCGGCGTACATCTCCGGCATCACCGACAGCACCTGGCGCACGGGTGCGTCGAGCCAGATGATGTGGCGCTGCGCCGACAGGGCTGCCGCCTGCTCCCAGGCCTCGCGGGCGTTGCCGAAGTACAGCCCGGCCAGCCCGACCGGGGTAACCACCAGTGCGAAGCACGCGGTCGGCACCGACACCATTGCCGCCGCCCGATCGATGACGGCGCGCACCGGGGTGTAGCCGGCACCGATGATCTCGTAGTTGGTGATCAGTGCGCCCAGCCAATGGGTGAAGTTGATGACGTCAGCCCCGGCGATCCCTGGGAACAGGTACTTGTTGCCGCCCGAGAAGCCAACCACCTCGTGCGGGAACACCGGGCCGCAAATGATGATCTGGTCGTAATCGAAGATGCAGCGGTTAAGCGCCACCGGGACGGGCTGTTCGAGCCCGCCGCCGGAAAGCTGCGCGATCTCGGCGGCGGGAATCTCGCCGATGCTCGCAAAGGTGGCGGGGTCGGACCAGTCGTGGTTGAAGACGCGTGACCTCCCCACCAGGCCGTCGACTACCGGCGCGCCGACCAGTCGGGACAGCGCAGCCTCATCCATCGGCGCGTGCGTGCCCAGCGCGACCAGGAAGTCCAGGGCGGCGACGCTCCCATCAAGCAATTCCCGAAACAGCGCGAAGAACTGCGGCATCGGCATCGTGCGGGTGCCGTCGGGGATGATGACGAGCACACGCTTGCCGGCCAGCGACAATGAGGCGAGCCCCGCAGCCACGATGCTGCGGGTCTCGTCGGCGGTGAGATAGCGATCGGTGAATCCGCTGCCATGCATGGCAGCTATCCTAGCCCCGCTGGGGCCGGACCACCAGTTTGCGAACTGCTCGGCCGGCCGCGCCCAATACCTGCTCACGCCCAATGCCTGCCCGCCACGGGTTAAACTCAGATCCGGTAGCCAGTGGGAGGCAATGGGCGTGGCGGGCAGCACGGAATCGGTACATATCCTGTACGGCAGGGCCGGACTCAAGGTCGATCTGCCGCCGGGCACGCGCGCGACCGTGATCGGCAAGCGGCCGCTACGCAAGCTCCCCGACCCCCACGCGGCAGTGCGCGCAGCGCTCGCCGCGCCAGTCGCCGCCGCGCCCTACAGCGCCCTGGTGGCCGGTCGCAAGAGCGCCTGCATCCTGATCTGCGACATCACCCGACCAGTTCCCAATCACCTGTTCCTGCGTCCGCTGATCGAGGGCCTGATGGCTGCGGGGATGCCGCGTGAGCGCATCACCGTGCTGGTCGCGACCGGACTGCATCGCCCCAACGAGGGCGAAGAGCTGGCCGAAGTCGTCGGCGACCCCTGGGTGCTCGAAACGGTCCGGGTCGAAAACCATTTCGCCCGCGATGCCGCGGCGCACGTCGACCTGGGAGTGACGCCGCAGCGGCGCACGCCGGTCAAGATCGATCGCCGCTTCGTCGAGGCCGACCTGCGCATTGCCACCGGGCTGGTCGAGCCGCACTTCATGGCCGGTTATTCGGGGGGCCGGAAGGTGATCGCGCCGGGCGTTGCCCACGAGGACACCATCCGGAGGTTTCACAGCGCCCACTTCATGGAGGATCCGGCCGCGATCCAGTGCAACCTAACCGGCAATCCGCTGCATGAAGAGCAGCTCGAGATCGTGCGGATGCTGGGTGAACTGTATGCGGTCAACACCGTGATCGACGAGGAACGCGACCTCGTTCACGTCAATTTCGGCGAGATCATCGCCAGCCACCTCGCCGCGGTCGACTTCGTCGCCGACGCCACCCGGGTGGCGCTCGGACGGCGCTTCGCGACGGTCCTGACCTCGTCAGCCGGGCATCCGCTGGACAAGACCTACTACCAGACCGTCAAGGGCATGGTGACGCCGCTCGACATCCTGGAGCCGGGCGGCACGCTGATCGTCGCCTCGGAATGCTCCGAGGGCTTTGGCTCGGAGGAGTTCCGGGCGTCACATGGGCGGCTGCGCGCGATCGGTCCCGACGCATTCATGAAGTCGCTGTTGGCCAAGAATTTCGCCGAGGTCGACGAATGGCAGACTGAAATGCAGCTCAAGTCGACGAGGGTGGGGCGCGTCCAGCTCTACGCCACCGGCCTCGACGCCGAGGAGCGGGAGCTCACCGGGGTTGAGATGATCACCTCGATTGAGGCGGCGCTCGCCCAGTCGGTCGCACGCTCGGGCGATCCCGAGATCGCGGTCATCCCGGAAGGTCCGTATGTCGTCCCCGTCGTCTCCTGAACAGGCTGCCTTGCCGGCCGCGGCAACGCTCGCGATTCACCTCGATCTGGTGGGCGGCATCGCCGGCGACATGTTCGTCGCGGCGCTGGTTGACGCGTTGCCCGCACTTGCCGCGCCGGTGATGGCCGAACTGGCCGCAGTGCAGCCGACGGGTGAGCCCGGGCCCGGGTTCAGCACTACCTTGAGCGGCGGCCTGCGGGCGCAGCGCTTCGGCCTGGTGGTGCAGGACCACGGGCACGGGCACCACCACGGCCACGGCCACGGCCACGGCCACGACCACGACCACGACCACGACCACGACCACGACCACGGCCACGGCCACGACCACGACCACGACCACGACCACGACCACGACCACGACCACGACCACGACCACGACCACGACCACGACCACGGCGGCACCGCCTACACGGTGC
>JAGXFG010000006.1 GCA_024637395.1 Burkholderiaceae bacterium
GTATCGGCCTCGGCGTCTACGCGGGTACGATGCACAACACCCTTCATCGCAACTCCTCTGTTGATTTGACTCCCGACCCATTCAATTTGCTCGACCGCAGCTTCAGGCAGCGCTGGGGCGACCGTGGGTTTATCAAAATCAATGATGGGCGTCAAAGTACTTGGCGTCCGTTCGATATCGAACAAAGTCTGTCACCCGTACCGGACATGTCCTGTTCAGGAAGCACGCGCGCCCGGGCCATCCCGGCGCTCCCAGTGAGCGCGCCCGACTGCGATGCCGACACAATTATGTGCGTCATCGAACAGACTCGGCGGCGCTCCGACACTACCGTGCAACTCTTGCCGATGTCATGGGGCATGACACCTGCAAAGCAGCAATTCACGAGGTGGCGGTCGCAGCGCAAGGACAAAAGGATGACATCCATGAACGCCGCGCTCTCGCAACGGTCACTGCATTACGCCGGGATGCCAGGAAGTTCCCAAGGATGGCGAAGATGATTACAGGATGGCGTGTCCTCGGACTCGGCTTGGGATGGATGCTGAGCGCGAGTTGTCTTGCCGACGGCGCGGCGATCGCCAAGGCGGGCGTCGGGGCTGTCCCGGCCTGCCAGACTTGTCACGGTCCTGCCGGCGAGGGCATCGCGCAGGCCGGTTTTCCACGCCTGGCAAGTCTGGGCGCGCCCTACCTGCAACGCCAACTCGCCGCCTTCGCGGACGGCACGCGCGTCAGCGACGTGATGATGCCAATCGCCAAGGCCTTGTCGGTTGCCGATCGTGCCGAGGTGTCAGCGTACTACGCCGCGTTGCCTGCACCGGCCGCACCGAATGCACCAGCCGCACCGAACGCACCGAGGGCACCGACCGCAGTTCTGCCAACAGCATCCGCATTGGCGCTTGCGCCAGCGCCGGTGTCTGCCTCGGTCGGCAGCACTCTGGCCACCCGCGGCCGCTGGGCCGACAAGCTGCCCGCGTGCGAGCAATGCCACGGCCCGGGTGGGCGCGGCGTGGGCCCGGACTTCCCGCCCCTGGCCGGGCAGAGCGCGACCTATCTCTCCAACCAGTTGACAGCGTGGCAAACCGGCACGCGCCCCCCCGGCCCAATGGGCCTGATGGCCGTCATGGCAAAGAAACTGTCCGAGGCCGAGGTGCGCGCCGTTGCCGATCTCTATACCACGCTGCCTGCGAGGGCCGAGCGATGATCACTGCACGTCAAGCTCTCTATGTCGGCGGCGCACTGGCGGTGCTTGCGATCGGCGTTGGCCTCTATGCGGGAGGTGGGTTCGACGACTTTGGCAGGCAGGTCGACAGCGAACCAAAGATGGCCGCGCCGAAGCTTGCTCCGCCAGACGCGGCAGCATCGACACCGCGCGCACCGAATGACTTGGCAGGGGATCCCCCGCGCGCCGAACTCACTGCGCCGGCTGGCAAGGCAGGCGCGAGCGCAGCGTTCTGGCCGCCCCCGGAAACCGAGATGCCGGCGGGTGAGTTCGGCGACGTGATCCGTCGTGGCCGCGAAATCTTCATCGACACACCCCGCGCCGCGAGCGCGTATGTCGGCAACAGCCTGCGCTGTGTCAGTTGCCACCTCGACGCCGGGCGCCTGGCGGACTCGTCACCAATGTGGGCCGCGTTCGTGAGCTACCCCGCTTACCGCAGCAAGACCAAGAGCGTGACCACGTTCCAGCAGCGGTTGCAAGGCTGTTTCGAGTACAGCATGAACGGACGGGCACCGCCGCCCGGCGCGCCGGAGCTGGTGGCGCTGGAGAGTTACGCGTACTGGCTCGCGTCCGGCGCGCCGCTCGACCCGAAGATCGCCGGCCGCGGCTACCCGGCGCTGACCCCGCCTGCGCAAACGGCCGATTTCGCGCGCGGCGAGAAGGTCTATGCCCGGAACTGCGCACTCTGCCACGGCCCCGATGGCGCAGGGCAGCGCACACCCAGCGGTTATGCGGTGTTTCCGGCGCTCTGGGGGTCGGACTCGTTCAACTGGGGGGCCGGCATGGGGCGCATCAGCAATGCCGCCGCCTTTGTCAAGGCCAACATGCCGCTCGGTCTGCCCGGCACGCTGACCGAGCAACAGGCCTGGGACGTGGCGCTGTACATGAACAGCCACGAGCGGCCGCAAGACCCGCGTTACACCGGCAACGTGCAGGGTACACGGAATGATTTCCACGCCACCGAGGATTCGATGTACGGGCGCGAGGTCGCCGGCAAAGTGCTCGGCGCCAGCGGCGCGCCGAAGCCTTTCAAGCCGTGGAAGCAAAGCCGACCCTGATTGCCCGCCGGTACGCGGCTCGGCGCGAGAGGCGTCGCACGGGTTCCTTGCGGGCCATGCCGCACGCAGCCGTCGATTCAAGAACCCGCACGCCCTTGGAGCCCCGGGTCGGCTCGCCGCGCCGCCGCCTCGCTCAGCGTCGCCACGACCACGGCCCCCAGCACTCCCAGGTTGGCCGGCACATTTCGCGAATGAATCGCGCCGCGAGCACGGGCGGCGCTGCTGAAGAATTTCAGCTCGGCGGCTCGCTGCGCTCGCTGACATAGATGTCCCACACCGAGATAAACATGGCGGCGATCACCGGACCGATGATGAAGCCCGGGATGCCGAACACCGCCAGCCCGCCGAGCGTCGAGATCAACACCACATAGTCCGGCATGCGCGTGTCTTTCCCCACCAGGATCGGGCGCAGCACGTTGTCCACCATGCCGATCACGAGCACACCGAAGAGGATGAGCCCCACCCCCTGGATCACCGATCCCGTGACCAGCAGGTACACCGCCACGGGCCCCCAGATCAGGCCCGCCCCCACCGCCGGCAGGAGCGACAGGAAGGTCATCAGCACCGCCCACAGCAGCGCGCCTCGCACATCGAGCACCCACAGCGCCAGACCGCCCAAGGTGCCCTGGATGAGCGCGATGACGATGTTGCCCTTGACCGTGGCGCGTATCACGGTGGCGAACTTTCGCGCCAACGCCTGCTTGTGCGCTTCCTCCAAGGGGATCGCCTTTTTCACGCGCTTTGCAAGCGTCGGTCCATCGCGCAGAAGGAAGAAGGCCAGGTACAGCGCGATGAAGAAGCCGATGACGAACTCCAGCGTGTTCTGTCCGACGCCGATCACCTGCGTGGCGATCAATTGGCTAGCCTGCGTCACCGCGGCGGTCAGCCCCTGTTCGATGTCGCCGAAGTTGCCGAGCCCGAACTGGTCCAGCAGCTGCGTAAACCACGGCGGCAATACGGCGACGATCTCCTGGAAGTAGCGCCCGAAATTCAAGTCACCCGACTTGATGCGCGCATAGACGCCCGCGCCCTCCTGCGCCAGCGTGGCAACGATCAGCATCAGCGGCGGCGTCACGACCAAAAGGAGGATCGCCAATGTGGTGAGCGCAGCCCAGGTTCTGCGTTGCCTCATCCGGCGCACCAGCACGCGCTGCAGCGGCGCAGACAGGATCGCGATGATCACACCCCAGAATACCGCGCCCCAGAAGGGCAGCAAGACTTTGCCGAAGGCCAGCGTGACGATCACCAACAACAGCACGAAGGCACGCGTCTCCAGACCGACGGCATTTTCAGGGGGGCGAAGATTCATGGCAGTAGACGTTATGCATCGGTCACGAGTTCCCACCTGACCAGAACGGCCGAATTGCGCGGCACGACGCTGCGGCCACTGGCCAGCAGTTGGGTCTTGGTGAAGGCGGCACCGAACAGCAAGATCAGCGACGAGTAGTACACCCACAGCAGGATCAGCACCACCGAGCCCGCGGCTCCGTAAGTGGAGGTGGTTGCCGTATAGGTCAGATAAAAGGCAATGCCGTAGCGGCCGATGGAGAACAACACGGCGGTGACGAGCGCGCCGACGACGACGTCGCGCCATTGCAGCACCGCGTCGGGCAGGACCTTGTACATGGCGCAGAACAACAGTGCGCTCGCCAGCCACGACACCAGCAGCTCGGCGCCGCTCAGCAGTGCCGCCACCTCGGGCACGAACTGATTGGTGAAGTGCAGCACCGCGCGCACCACCACGCCGAGCAGCAGCGACACGAGCAGCACGAAGGCGATCGCCACCACCACGGTGAACGACAACAGACGGCTTTTCACCCACACGACGACGCTGTTGCGGGTCGGCCGCGCCGCCACGCCCCAGATGGTGTTCAGCGAGAACTGCATCTGTGCGAACACGGTAGTGGCACCGACGATCAGCGCAGCCACACCGAGCAGCGTGGGCAGCAGTCCCGACACCTGGATGCGCGACTGCGCCACGACCTGCTCGATGGCCATGGCTGGTTCCCGGCCCATCACGTCCTGAAGCTGGGTGACGATTTGCCCCTGGACGGCTTCGTCGCCGAGCACCACGCCGATCACCGACACCGCAATGATGAAAACCGGCGCCAACGAGAACAGGGTGTAGAAGGCCAGGGCCGCGGCGTGGCTGAATGCGTTACGGTCCAGCCAGAGCTGTAGCGCGTCGCGCGTGATCGCCCACCAGCGAACCACAACTGCCTTCCACATGGATGGGGCCCTTTGTGCGTCGTTCGTTCGGGATGCCTGTGCCGCGGCGATGAAGAACAAAGTGCTGCGCTTGTTTACCGAACCGCCGCTGTGGGTCGGTCGAGATCAGCGCGGAATCCGCAGCACGGGGGTCATGGCCCACAGCATGGTCGTCCGTGCCGATGGCTGTCTGTGCGCTACCGCACCGAAATGGGCGAGCCGGGCGTGACGGCGGTGGCCGCCAGTCACTTGCTGCAGCGCTGCGTACGCCAACGCACCGACAGTCTGCGCCGTGTCGCTAAAGATAAAGTGCTCACGATCAGGCCGGTGGCGCCGCCAGGCGGTTGCCGGGGATAGGCGCGGAAGGACACGATGCGTCAGTGCGAAAGACAACACCGCGTTCTGCGTCAAGGACCGGGGCTCAGCCCGACCCGTCGTCCTGATTCATGGCTGGCCGCTGTCGGTCGACAGCTGGGACGACCAGGCCATGGCCGTCGCCGACCCCGGCCACTCGCTTCCTGTCAGCGCGGCACGCGTGCCTGGGTGACACGCAGGCACGAGCCCGGGGCCGCAGCATGAGCCCGCCTTCAAAGCCGTCGCGCGAGGCTGCGGGCGATCCACTGCACGCCTATACATCGAAGCGCAACTTCGCGCTGACGCCGGAACCCGCAGAGGACGGCCAATCCGTTGCCGATGCGTTGCGCTTCGTCGTTCAGAAGCATTGGGCGAGCAGCCTGCACTACGACTTCCGACTTGAACTCGACGGGACGTTGAAGAGTTGGGCAGTGCCCAAAGGACCTAGTCTCGACCCGAGCGTCAAACGCATGGCCGTGCAGGTCGAGGATCACCCGCGGGCCTATGCGGACTTCGAAGGCACGGTCCCCGCCAAGCAATACCCGTACCCGATGCTATCGGGGTATTTCGCAGTTCGCCGGATCATTTCTAATACGGCAACGACGTCACTCTCGATCTCGTAATCGAGCGCCCAGATTTCGGTCAAGTCGACACCGCCACAAGTCTGAGCGTTCCACCAGGCCAGGAGGAAGTTTGCGACCCTGCGGCTTTGGCCGGTGTCCTTGCGCGCAATGGATATCAGCCTCTGCAAGGCAAAGTGCTCCTCTTCCGTTGGGTCTGCCTTGCTCAGACGTTCGGCGTCTAGAGCGAGAGTCGCGGCAAGCTCGGCGGGAAGCTCCGAGCCGTCGACCATTTTCCAAGTCTTCACTGATGTGCTCCTATTTCATAGTGCACCGCGCAGTGACGGCGCGGATCAGGTAACAGGCTTGACGACCACCACTCTCCGGTAAGCTCGGCAGTCTGCAGGTCGACCGCCGCCCTTGGGTGCTGCTCGTCTCCCCCAGTTCTTGACCCCAGTTCCTCTGCCCCTGCCCGGCTCTAGCCGGTCGGCGCTGTGAAACCAGTGTCAGGTGCGTATAGACACCGGTTTTTGCGCAATGGGCACGTCAAGCTATGGATCCGCCGAGGTGACGTGGTCAGCGAAAACCCGCCCGCCCTCAGAGTTCCCTTTAGGCGCTCACGCAGCTGCCCGCACGGCAGCCACCAGTTCCGCGTCGGTCGGGTTGTAGTAACGCATTGCCATCTGAATGGTTTTCCAGCCCATCACCTTGGCCAAAGTCTGGACAGGCATGCTGGGAGCAAGCCGCGACGCTGCTTCGTGCCGCAGATCATGGAATCGCAGCCCAGTAATCCCCGCCCTTTCGCAGGCGCGGCGGAATGCCGCGCTCAATCCGCGGGAGTCGTAGAACGCGGTCAGGCGCCCGCCCTGAATCGGCCGGGGCATGGCCCGAATCGCGGCCTCCGCAGCTGCGGACAACGGCACCGTGCGCGAGTCACCGTTTTTGGTGAGAGTCAGGCGGATCACGCGGTCCGCCAGATCAATCTGCTCCCACCGCAGCTGGACGATCTCGCCAGCTCGCATCCCGGTCTCAATCGCGAGGACGATGCAGAAGGCCAGCGTCGCGGCTTTGCTCTCCGCTGCCGCCTGGAGCAGACGGATTTCTTCGTCGCCCCGCAACCGCCGCTCGCGGTGCTTGCCCGCTTTCGGTTTGCGGATGCCGGCGATGGGGTTGTCGATCGGCAGCGACCAATCTTGCCGGGCGGTGGTGAACACATGGGAAATGATGGCGAATTCGCGCCTGACCGTCGCTGGAGTGCTCTCCTTGAGGCGCTCGTCCCGATATGCCGCGAAATCCACGCCACGCAGGCTGGCCAGCGACCGGGTTGCCAGGGGATGCTTCTGAAGCGCACGAATGCGATGCATTTCCGTTTCCCAACCCCGCTTGCCCTCGGTGACCTCGCGGGCGTACCGGGCAAGGGCCTCGCCGAAGGTGGTGCGCTCCGCTTCCGACCGGTCCACGAACACGCCGCGGTTCATCTCAGATTCCACGGTTGCTGCCCAGCCCTCGGCCTCGCGCCGTGACTCGAACGTCAGCTGTTTTGGCGGGTAGCCTTTGCGGCGAATCTGCACCTGGAACTGGTGCGGTCCGCGCTTGATGATGCTTGCCATCGTCCTGCTCCTTGTAGAAGCAAGGTGTAGCCAAGCGTTTTGCGGAGCCATTGCAGCAAA
>JAGXFG010000058.1 GCA_024637395.1 Burkholderiaceae bacterium
CGGACACATAGGCTCGCGTCGTTTCGCCGAGCAGTTCGGTGGGGTCGATGCAGAACTGGCTGGCCTGCTCCAGCGTGAGCGGAATGCCGCGGTAACGAACCCTGCTCCAGACGGCGGGTTGCACGCCAAACTGGACCGCGTTGTTGGCGCCGGTCGATAATTGAGTCATCACGCCGACCATTGGATGAGTCACCCGATGGCGGGAGAAACGCTTGCTCGGCGCCGTCTTCCGGACGTCCCAACTGGCTCAGACTGAAGTCGGCAAACATCCTCAAACTGGCTCAATCTGACACCGGCGCCAACACCTCGACACATCGCCCCCTCCTACTGGGGCCACTGACATGAGCAGTGCGTACGGTTTCGACGAGAGCACGAGCCTCGAACCGCCGCAAGACGCCGCCATCTCGGGGCGCAGCGGTTCGAGGCTACCTTGCGCCGGGGCTTAAATGGTTAGCGGCCGCGCTTTTGGGCCGCACTCCCTTCGAGGTTTCATCAGGAGCAAGGGGTATCCAGCCGAACAGTAATGGCGGACGCTATTGCAGGGGGTTGGCTCTATTAGGAGCTTACGAGATTTCCCGTCCTCGGCTCAAGACCGCAGCTAGATTTCCGACAAGCGCCTGCAACGCGGTTGGGCCTGGCGCGAGCGCCTATGGACCCCCAGGATGCCTTCTGCTTTGACCAACAGGCACGGAGTCGGGTGCAGCCACGAAGCAGGGGCGTTCATCGAAGTGCCTGCCTTAGGGCTCAACCGCCGGGATCGAATGACTCCGAGCCGTCTTCGGCCGCACGCGGTTAAGGCGGAGCAGGGCCTCGAAATCGCGCACCGGCATCGGGTGGGCGAACCGATAGCCCTGCATCTGGTCGCAGCCGAGCGCCTTGAGCAGCGCGACCTGCTCGTCCGTCTCCACGCCTTCCGCCACGACGCACAGGTCAAGCGCGCGCCCGAGTTCGATCACCGCGCGTACGATGCCGGCGTCGTCCGAATCCGTGGGCGCATCCCGCACAAAGCTCTGGTCGATCTTGAGCTTGCTCACCGGGAAGCGCTTCAGGTAACTGAGCGAAGAGTACCGGGTGCCGAAATCGTCGATCGCCAACTGAACTCCGAGCGCGGTGATCTCCTCGAGCGTCGCCGCCGCAGCCTCCCGGTCACGCATCAACGCGCTCTCGGTCAGCTCGAGCACCAGCCGGTCCGCCGGCAATGCCGACGCCCTGAGGGCGGCGACCACTTGGTCAAACAGACGCCTGTCGCGGAACTGGTGCGCCGACAGGTTTACCGCTACGTAGGGCGAGGCCGCGCCTGCCACCTGCCAGGCTTGCGCCTGCACGCAGGCCTGGCGCAGCGCCCAGGCCCCGATCGGCACGATCAGTCCGGTATCCTCGGCGACGTCAAGAAACTCCCCGGGCGCGACGAGGGTTCCCCCGCAATGCCAGCGTAGCAGCGCCTCCGCGCCGACGATCCGGCCGTCGTTGCAATCGACGATCGGCTGGTAGTACAGCTCGAATTCGGCGCGCTCCAACGCCACCTCAAGCTCGTCGCGCAGCGCGACATGGCGCGCCGCCCGCTCGGTGAGGGCTTGCGTGAAGAAATGACTTGCCCCGCAGCCGAGACTCTTGGCGTGGTACATCGCGGCATCGGAGTTGCGCAGAAGTTCTGCAGCGTCCGCGCCATCGCGCGGATAGACCGCAATGCCGATGCTCGCCGACGTGTGCAAGACGCGTCCCTGGATCTCGGCCGGCTCGGCGATCGCTTCTTGAAGCCGAACCACGACTTGCCGGACCGACTCCTCATCCGCCAGATCCTCGAGGACGACAATGAACTCGTCGCCACCCAATCGCGCCACCGTGTCCTCGGGACGCACGCACGCCTTGAGGCGCTCGGCGACAAGCCGCAACATCGAGTCACCCCACTCGTGTCCGACGGCGTCATTTATCTGTTTGAACTCATCCAGGTCGAGCATCACGACCGCGAGCGCATGTTGGCTTCGGTTGGCGTGGTCGATCGCGTGCTCGATGCGGTCGTCCAGCACCGCGCGGTTGGGGAGCCCCGTGAGTGCGTCCGTGGTGGCCTGTCGCTGCAGTTCTTCCTCATGGCGTTTGCGCTCGCTGATGTCGCGCCCCGTACCTCGAAAGCCCTTGAAGTTGCCGCTCTCGTCGAGGATGGGCTCCCCGGAGAGACCGCGCCAGAAAATCGTCCCGTCGGGACGGCGGCGCGCAGACTCGATATCCCGGAACGGACGGTGCGCCAGCAATTGCGCCGAGAGAACCCTGTCTTCGTTCTTCAAATATTCTGCAAGAGATTGCCCGACAATGCTTTCATTAGGCTCACCGGACAGTGCGACGTACGACGGCGAAACGTAGGTGAGCCGCAGTTGTTCGTCGCGCTCCCAGATCCAATCGGAGGACAGTTCGTTCAACCGCCGAAAGCGTTGCTCGCTCGCGGCGAGTTGCTCGCGTGCTTCTGTGGACCACTGTTCGCGTTCCGCGATCGCGGCCGCAGCCCCGTCAAGCGCCTGGGCCAGCGTTCCGAACTCGCTCTTGTCGTGGGGAAGGCCGCTGCGCGCGACGATGGCGCCCGTGGACAGCTGTTCCGCGGTCCGGACCAAGGCTTGGAGTGGTCGCAAGATGAACCGCCCCGCCCCCAAGAGCAGCAAGCTCAGCGTCGCCAGCAACAACCCGGTGCTGACGCCTAAATAGATGATGGCTTCGCGCAGCGCCGGGGCCCCCACCATCTCGCGCGGCACGCTCAGGGCAAGATACAGGGGGCTAGAGGCCGTATCGACCAAGGCGACAGACGCCCACAGCCGCAGATCTCCGTCCGGTCCAACATTCTCGAACGTGCCCGCCCCAGGGGGCACCCCGCGCAGCGACTTGAGGAGATTCGTGTGTGCAATGTTCCTGCCGACGTAGCCCTCCCCATCGGGGAGGTTCACGGCGACGTTGCCAGCGTCGTCCACAACCATCACCCTGCCGCCATCCGGGAGCGCCACACTCGCCAACGTCTGCTCCAGCCACGCCAGGTCGAGAGTCAGGATGGCGACGGCGGCTACGTGTCCATGATCGTCGCGCATCGACTTGGCGAAGGCGATCAAGTGTTCGTTCCCCCCGTATAGCTGGACCAAGCCGCTTGCGACGATCTCATTGGTCGTGAGCGCGCGCTGGAAATAGTCGCGGTCGTAAAAGTTGACCCAGCCCGTTCTTGGCACCGCAGAGCACACCAATTCCCCGCTCGGCAGCGCCACGGCGAGATTATCGAAGCTCGCCTCGCCCCGGATGTGGGCGGCGAGCTTGCTGGCGCAATCCTTATCGGAATCGCCGGGGTGCAGGTCGGGGTGGCGTAACGTCACGTCGCTCAGGATCGTCTCGGCGCGGGCCCGGATGGCCTGCTGTCGCGCCCCGATCAGCCTGGTCTGGGCCAGGAGATCGGCTGTGGCGTTACGAATGCCTTTTTCGCGGTCTTGATTGAAATGAAATGCCGTGGCGGCGAAGTTGGCGAGAAGAGCCACAACAAATAGCAAGACCAGACGTGTGCGGAGGGAAGTCGGCATGACCGGCACTATGGACCCGCGGCGCCACTGCGCGGACAAAAAGGGTAATCGCTGCGACGCGTGGACTGTCGCAGGCGATGGGCGGCCAAGGCGCTCGGCGAGCAGCGCTCCGAGATCGTCTCCGCGGGACACCTTGCTGGAGGATCTGCTCCCGGCGGAGCGCTCAAATAAAAACCCCCTGACCCGTGAAGCAAGCCACTAACTTAATCTGTTGATATCTACCCTTTCATGGCACACACCGTGGTAGACATTTTTGTTGATACTACGAAGCTGGTCGCCTACACTTTCCGTGTATCGACATTTGTTTCAACTTCGGAGGGGATCGTGGCACTTCAACTCATCAAGAAATGGGGCAACAGCCCGGCGGTGCGTTTGCCTGCCGCCATCATGGAAGCGGCACATCTCTCTGTGGATCAGCAGGTCGAGGTTCGAGCTGAAAATGGGCGGGTCATCATCGAACCGGTAGCGCCGTCGTATTCCCTGGATGACTTGCTGGCCGGCATCACGGCTAAGAACAGGCACACTGAACAGGACTTCGGACTGCCGCAGGGGCAGGAGTTGCTCTGATCGCAGCCGCCTACGTGCCCGATGAAGGGGACATCATCTGGTTGAACTTCACGCCGCAGAGCGGGCACGAGCAGGCTGATCAGCGACCTACCATCGTCCTGAGCCCCAAGGCGTACAACCAGCGCACAGGACTCTTGATCGGTGTGCCGATCACCAACCAGGTCAAGGGCTACCCATTCGAAGTCGTGCTCTCGGGCAGCGGCGCGACCGGTGCCGCGGTCGGTGCCGCGCTCGCCGACCAGGTCAAGAGCCTCGACTGGAAGGCCCGCCAGGCGGAGCGGAAAGGTGTCGCCGCGCCGACCGAAATCGCAGACATCAAGGCCAAGATTAAGGCCCTGCTCAAGCTCGCCTGATCTCGCGCGGCTCCCCACGACGCGTGACGACGCGCCGAGGACTACGAGATCATAACCAGGGCGCAACAGCCACGGCCTACGGTGGGAGTGTGCCCACAGTGCACAAATGGTTGGGACGGTTTCTGGCCTATTGGGAGGCGGCCCGGCGCTTATACGGATTTCGAATAACAACATCACAATTGCTTCGTTCACAGCGAAGAACTGGTCCGCTAAGGTGCCGAGGCTACTCACCGCGAGGCTGCGTCCATGGACGTCTTTGGGCGTGCTGGCCAGAGCGACGACCCCGAAGGAGATCTGCATGACCCATTGGTACGAAGACAATTCGCGCAGCATTGGCCGCACCCCCCTGATCCGGCTGAACCGGATCACCGACGGCGCCGCGGCGACGGTGCTGGCGAAGATCGAAGGCCGCAATCCGGCCTACTCGGTCAAATCCCCGATGGCCACTTCAAATTCCCCCACCTATGGCCAGTCAAATTCCCCCAGGCAAGACGGTCTGATTATGACGTTTTCTGCGTGATGGTGATGCGTGCGGCGGCCTCCTTCATACGGTAACTCTTGCCCTCGAACTCGA
>JAGXFG010000007.1 GCA_024637395.1 Burkholderiaceae bacterium
CCTCGTTCATGCCCTGGCTGGTGGCGACCGCACTGATGCATTCGCTCTCGGTCACCGAGAAGCGCGGGGCCTTCAAGAGCTGGACCGTACTGCTGGCAATCATGGCGTTCAGCCTGAGCCTGCTGGGCACCTTCCTGGTCCGCTCGGGCGTGCTGACCTCGGTCCATGCCTTTGCCACCGACCCCGCCCGCGGCGTATTCATCCTCGCCTTCCTCGCGGTCGTGATCGGCGGTTCGCTGACGCTGTTTGCCTGGCGCGCGCCGACCATCGGCGTCGGCAACCGCTTCAGTACCTTGTCGCGTGAATCATTCCTGCTCGCCAACAATATCCTGCTGGTGGTGGCGATGGCCGCGGTGCTGCTCGGCACCCTCTATCCGCTGGTGATCGACGCGCTGGGTCTCGGCAAGATCTCGGTCGGCCCGCCCTACTTTGACTCGGTGTTCTATCCGTTGATGGCCCCCGCGCTGTTCCTGATGGCGCTTGGTCCGGTCACGCGCTGGAAGCAGGCGCAACTGCCGGAGCTGACCGACCGCTTCAGGTGGGTGCTCGCCGTGGCGGTCATCGCCGCCCTGGTGGCGCCACTGGTCGCCAAACTCTCGGGCCACGGCGACCTGGCGGTGCGCCCGCTGGTGAGCCTCGGGCTGGCCTTCGGCTTCTGGGTCGCGGCGGCCGTGATCGTCACCGTGCTCAACTCCCTGCGCGACCGTAACGGCCGGCTGGCCATTGCCAGCGAAGCACGCAAGCAACCGGCGAGCGTCTGGGGCATGCACCTCGCGCACTTCGGCATCGCCGTCTTCGTGCTCGGCGTCACCTTGGTCAAGAGCTACGAGATCGAGGGCGAGCACCGCATGGCGGTGGGCGACACCATCGCTACCGGCAGCTACAGCCTGCGCTTTGTCGGCACCAAGCCGGTAGTGGGCCCGAACTACAAGGGCACGCGCGGGGTCTTCCAGCTCTACGACAGCACCACGCCGGCGGCCGACGCCAAGCCCATCGCCGTTATGTCACCGGAGAAGCGGACCTACACCGCTGGCGGCATGCCGATGACCGAGGCTGCGATCGATCGCAGCCTGGTCCGTGACGTCTACGTCGCAATGGGCGAAGAGGTCGGCGACGGAGCCTGGGTGGTGCGGGCGCAAATCAAGCCCTTCATCAACTGGATCTGGATCGGCTGGGTGTTCATGGCCATTGGCGGCGTGACCGCGGCTTCCGACAAACGTTACCGTCGCGCCGGCCGTCAGCAACAGGCTGCAGCATTGTCCGCGGCGGCTCCGGCACCTGCCCAAGGCTAGAACCATGCGTGCGCTCAAGTTCCTGATCCCGCTGGCGGTCTTCATGGCGATCGCGGTGTTTCTCTATCGCGGACTGTCGCTCGACCCGCGCAAGCTGCCCTCGCCGCTGATCGACAAGCCGGCGCCCGCCTTCGTGCTCCCGCAACTGCACACCGACGGGCAGAGCTGGACTCCAGAGGCGATGCGCGGCAAGGTCTGGATGCTCAACGTCTGGGGTTCGTGGTGCGCGGCCTGCGTCCAGGAACACCCGCTGCTCAACCAGCTCTCGGCCGGCAAGGTGGTGCCCATTGTCGGGCTGGCCTGGAAGGACAAGCCGGAGGATTCGAAACGCTGGCTGCAGCGCTACGGTGATCCCTTTGTGATGGTGGTGTACGACCAGAAAGGCGGCACCCCGATCAACTATGGCGTCTACGGCGCCCCCGAGACCTTTGTGATCGACAAGCGCGGCATCATCCGCCACAAGCAGGTCGGCCCCTTCACTGCTGAAATCATCCGTGACGAACTGGTGCCGCTGATCGAGCGCCTCAACGGAGAGCCGGTATGAACGCGCGACGCGAATCGCCCGCGGAGGCGCTGATCGGGCGACGCGCCGCCCCGCCCCAGTCGGCTCGGCAACGGCTCCTGGCCGGCGCGCTGCTGGCGCTGACCCTGGCGATCGGCACAGTTTTGGCGCAGATGGACAACGCCTCGGCGCAGTCGGTCCCGGCACCAGCTGCGGCTGCACCGTCCGCTGAAGCGGCCCAACCCGCCTCAGTCCTGCCGCCCGAAGAGGTCACGCGCCGGGTGAAGTCGCTGGAGAAGGAACTGCGCTGCCTGGTCTGCCAGAACCAGACGCTGGCCGACTCCAACGCTGACCTCGCCAAGGATCTCCGCGACCAGGTAGTTGACCAGGTCTCGCAGGGCAAGAGCGACGATGAGGTGAAGGCCTACCTGGTCGCCCGTTACGGCGATTTCGTGCTCTACCGGCCACCGTTCAAGCTGATGACGGTCGGCCTCTGGTTGGGGCCGTTCGCACTGCTGCTCGTCGGCGGCGTGATCTTCGTGATGATCCAGCGCCGCCAGCGTGCGCGCGGGAAGACCGCCGCCGGCACGGCTGCCGGCTCCGCCGACCAAGCTGCTGCGGTTGCGAGCGACAAAGAACACGAGCGCGCCCGCAAGCTGCTCGACTGAACCTCTCCGGCGCGCCGCCGACCTCTCAGCCGGCGCGCCGCCCTGCGGTGGCGCGCCCTAGCCCATTACCCGCTGCGGCAGCCAGGTAGCGATCTCGGGGAACAGGCACAGCAACACGATCGCCAGGATCATGCACAGCATGAACGGGAAGGCGCCGCGCAGGATCGTTCCCAGCGAGACGTCGGGCGTGATGCCGTTGATCACGAACAGGTTCAGGCCCACTGGCGGGGTGATCAGCCCAAGCTCCATGTTGATGGTCAGGATGACCCCAAACCAGATCGGGTCGAAGCCCAGCGCCGTGATGACCGGCATCAGGATCGGCGTGGTCATCAGGATGATCGCCGCCGGCGGCAGGAAGCAACCGGCCACCAGCAGCATGACGTTGATCGCCAGCAGCACCAGCCAGCGGTTGACCTGCATGTCGGCGATCGACGCGGCAACCGCCTGCGTGACCTGCAGCGACGACATCATGTAGCCGAACAGGATCGAGGTGCCGATGATCATCAGCAGCATGCCCGATTCACGCAGGCCGTCGCGCACTATCACCCACAGGTCCTCGGGCCGCCAGACGCGGTAGATCACGATCACCATCGCGAGGCAGAGCGCCGCGCCGACGCCGGCCGCCTCGGACGGCGTTGCGATGCCGCCATAGAGCGCGTAGACCACGCCCACGATCACCGCGATGAAGGGCAACAGGCGCGGCAGCAGCTCGAGCTTTTCCTTGAGCGAATAGATGCGGTCCTGGTCGACCAGCCGGGTACCGCGTTTCCAGCTCAGCAACAGCGCCCAGCCCATGAACAGCGCCATCAGCAGCAGCCCGGGCAGGATTCCGGCAATGAACAGCCGGCCGATCGAGGTCTCGGAGGCGATGCCATAGAGGATCATCGTGATGCTCGGGGGGATCAGGATGCCGAGCGTCCCGCCGGCGGCGATCGCGCCGGTGGCAAGGTCGGCGTCGTAGCCGCGCTTGCGCATCTCCGGAATGCCCATCTTGCCGATCGCCGCGCAGGTCGCGGGCGATGAGCCGGTCAGCGCCGCGAACAGCGCGCACGCGCCGATATTGCTGATCACCAGCGAACCCGGAATGCGATGCAGCCAGCGCGCCAGTGCCTCGTAGAGATCGCTGCCAGCGCGTGACGACGCGACCGCCGCGCCCATGATCACGAACATCGGCAGCGACACCAGCGTGAAGTCGCTCAGGCCGGCGAATACGGTCTCGGGCACGAAGTTGACGCTGTTCCAGCCATCGAAGATCACCATGAAGAGCAGTGCCACCGCCCCCATGCCAAATGCGATCGGTATCCCGGTGGCGAGTACCACGGTGGTCACCGCGAAGATCAACAGTCCAATGACCAGCGGGCTCATTGCGACGGTTCCTCGTTCCAGCCCAGCGGCAGGCCGCGGTGGGTATAGAGCATCCAGATCTCGGCGATCAGTTTCAGGCACAGCAGGCCCAGCCCGACCGGCACCGACAGGAACGGAATCCACATCCGGGCCGCCCAGATCGATGGCGTGGTCTGGCCGGTCACGAACGCCTCATGCCACCAGGGAACTGCGGCATACAGGAACAGGCCGCAGAACGCCAGTGCGATCAGGTGCCCGCTCAGGAGCAGCAAACGCCGCGCCCGGGCGCCCAGTAACAGCGGCAGCACATCCACGGCCACATGGCCGCGGGTGTGCAGGATGTAGGGCGCGCCCAGGAACGTGGCGGCGATGATCGCGAAGGTGACGAACTCGGTCTGCCAGATCGATGACTCGCCGAGTACGCTCCGCACGAACACCATCTGGCAGACCACGCCGACCGACAACAGGATCATCCCGGCGGCGATCACTCCCAACAGTCGGGTCACCGCGTTGACCGCGGTGATCCACAGCGGCAGCCGTCTACTTGACACTCAAGGCCTTGTCGATGAGTTCCTTGCCGCCTGGAACCTTGTCGGCGAACATCTTGTACGACGTCTTCTGGGCGACCGCGCGCCAGGCGTCGGCTTCAGCATCGCTCATCGTGACGACCTCGACCTTGTTAGCCTTGAAAGTCGCGACCAACTTGTCGTCGAGTTTCTTCGACTCGCTCTCGAAATAGGTCTCGGCCTTTGCCGAGGCCGCCATCAGCGCCTTCTTCTGGTCGTCGTTCAGCTTGTCCCAGCTACGCTTGGAGATCAGCACCGGTTCGTACATGAACCACAGCGCGTTGTCGCCGGGAGCGGTGATGCACTTGACCTGCTCGTAGAGACGGAACGATACGAAGCTCCCGGACGAGGTGTCGGTGGCCTGGATCACGCCCTGCTGCATCGCGTTGTAGACCTCGTTGGACGGGATCGAGACCACCGACGCGCCCGCGCCGGCCCACATCTGCGCAAAAGTGGCGCCGGCCGATCGGACCTTCAGGCCGGCGGCATCTTCCGGCTTGAGGATGCACTTTTCCTTGCCGCCAAAGGCACCGGCCAGCCACGCGTCGGCCAGCACCTTGACGCCGGCCTGCTCAACGATCGCCTTGATGTCCTTCAGGAACGCCGAGTCGTTGATGCGCCGCGCGTGGGCGTGGCTCTTGACGAGGCCGGGCATCAAGGTCGCGCCGAACTGTGGGTGGAAGCCCGACGCGTAATCGAGCGGGAACGACGTCATGTCGATCTGCCCGTTGAGCATTGCCTTCCATTGCTCCTTCGCCTTGACCAGGCTGGAGCCGGGGAAAACCTTGATTTCGAGTCCAACTTTGGCGGCGGCGACTTCACGGGCAATCATCTGCACCATCTCGTCGCGCACGTCGCCCTTGCCGCCGGGGAACTGATGGGAAGCCTTCAGCGTGACATCGTCAGCAAGAGCGCTCGCCAGTGGAACTGCTGCCGCCAGCAGCACGCCAATTACTTTGGTAGCTCGTAAAAGCCTCATCGGGTTTGTCTCCATTGATGGTGGTTCACCCACGCAGGTCAGGACGCCCGCGCAGCTTGACCGTCTTCCGGGATTTCTTAGGTTGAATCCCAATAGTTCTAACGGTCACAAGCCGAAGTAGACGGGATAGGGCACGGGTCAGTCAAGGCGGAGATTCCGCAAGTGCCGGTTGGCCCCCGGCAGGAGCGCCGCTAGCCGCCGGCGCGATGCACCTGCGCGTGGGTCGCGACCCAGGCCGCGCCATCAGCGCCGATCCAGCCCCGCGCCATGCCGTTGGTGTTGAACGGCGCGACCACCGTTGCTGCGGCGTCGAGCGCGATCATCCCGGCGCCGATGCCATACCCGGAAAGCTCTTTGAAGATCATCGCATTGGTCGCCTCTTCCAGTCCCTGGCCGGCGTAGCGCAGGCGCGCCGCGATCTCGTGAGCCGCCACGTGGCGGATGAAGATTTCCCCCTGCCCGGTGCACGACACCGCGCACAAGCCGTTGGCGGCGTAGGTGCCGGCGCCGATGATCGGGCTGTCACCAATCCGTCCCGGAGCCTTGTTGTTGAAGCCGCCGGTCGAAGTCGCTGCCGCCAGGTTGCCGGCGCGATCGAGCGCCACCGCGCCGACCGTGCCGTGGCGCTGGGCTTCGCTGGCCTGGGCGCTGGTACCGGCCAATTCGCGGGCCTGCAGCGCGGCCAGCGCCTCACGCCGCTGGGCAGTGGTGAAGTAGCTGTTGGGCACGGGTGCCATCCCGCAGCGTTCGGCGAACTGGTCGGCGGCGGCCCCGCAGATCAGCACGCAATCGCTCTGCTCCATCACGGCGCGTGCCGCGCGCACCGGATTGCGGATCGTGCGCACCGCACAGACCGCGCCGGCGCGCAGGTCGCTGCCGTCCATGATCGCCGCATCCAGTTCGTGCTCGCCCGCGGCGTTGAGCGCCGCGCCGTGGCCGGAGTTGAAGTGCTCGCTGTCCTCCATCACCACCACCGCGGCTTCGACCGCATCGAGCGCGCTGCCGCCGAGGCTGAGCACCCGCCACCCCGCCTGCAGCGAGTCGTTGAGCGCGGCGCGCACCTCGGCCCAGTGTTGCGGGTTCCTGAGTTCCTCCTCGAGCGTGCCGCAGCCGCCGTGGATGCCGATGGCAATCGGGTTCTGGTTCATCGCGTTGTTGACCTGGGGTCGTGGGCCTGGGTGACGCCAGTCTGCGGCAGGTGCGCTCTCGAAGGCAAGCGCTCGTCAGCCCGATCGAGCCCGGTGATCCCAAATGCCTTAAAATCGCTGGTTGTGACGGTTTTGGCCGTCCCCGACCCCCTCTTTAAGTGACAGCCATGAACCTGGCCCAGGAAGTCGCCCGCCGGCGCACCTTCGCCATCATCTCGCACCCTGACGCTGGCAAGACCACGCTCACCGAAAAGCTGCTGCTGTTCGCGGGCGCGATCCACATCGCCGGCAGCGTCAAGGCCCGCAAGGCCAGCCGCCACGCGACCTCGGACTGGATGGAGATCGAGAAGCAGCGCGGCATCTCGGTGGCCAGCTCGGTCATGCAGATGGAATACCGCGACTGCGTGATCAACCTGCTCGACACCCCCGGCCACCAGGACTTTTCCGAGGACACCTACCGGGTGCTGACCGCGGTCGACGCCGCGCTGATGGTGATCGACGCCGCCAATGGCGTCGAGCCCCAGACGCTGCGCCTGCTGCAGGTCTGCCGGGCGCGCAACACGCCGATCATCACCTTCGTCAACAAGCTCGACCGCGAGGTCCAGGAGCCGCTCGACCTGTTGGACGAGATCGAGCGCACGCTGGGCATGGAGGTGGTGCCGTTTGTCTGGCCGGTAGGCATGGGCAAGCGCTTCCGCGGCGTATTCGACATGGTCAACGACCGGATGCGGGTGTTCCGCGCCGGCAGCGACCGCCATCGCGATGACGACGACATGCTCAGCGGCATCGACAATCCGCTGCTCGCCGAGCGCTTCGGCGCCGAGTTCGCGCAGGCCCGCCAGGAGATCGAACTGCTTACCGGCGCGTCACCGGCCTTCGACCGCCAGGCCTTCCTCGAGGGCCGCCAGACGCCGATGTTCTTCGGTTCGGCGATCAACAACTTCGGCGTGCGCGAAGTGCTCGAGGCCTTGGTCGACCTGGCGCCGCACCCCGCGCCGCGCGCCGCCACCGAACGCGTCGTCGCCCCCGACGAACCAACCTTCAGCGGCGTCGTCTTCAAGATCCAGGCCAACATGGATCCCGCCCACCGCGACCGGATCGCCTTCGTGCGCGTCTGCTCCGGGAAATTCGATCGCGGCATGCGCCTGCGCGTAACCCGTTCGGGCAAGGAGATCAGGCCCGGCAACGTGGTCTCGTTCCTGTCGCAGCGCCGCGAACTGCTCGACGAGGCCTACGCCGGCGACATCATCGGCATTCCCAACCACGGCACCCTGCAACTCGGCGATACGCTGACCGAGGGCGAGGTGCTGCACTACACCGGACTGCCGTTCTTCGCGCCGGAGATGTTCCAGAGCGTCGAGGTGGCCGATCCGCTGCGCGTCAAGCAGCTGCGCACGGGACTGATCCAGCTCGGCGAGGAAGGCGCGATCCAGGTGTTTCGCCCCGCCACCGGCGGCTCGATGCTGCTCGGCGCCGTCGGCCAGCTCCAGTTCGAAGTCGTCGCGCACCGGCTGCGCACCGAGTACGGCGCCGAGGCGCGGATGGTCCCGTCACGCTTTCGGATGGCGCGCTGGATCACCTGCGACGATCCCCACGAACTGCAGCGTTTCATCGATGCCCATTCCCACAATATCGCCTACGACGCGGTCGACGCACCGGCCTTCCTGGTGCCCTACGCGGCCGAGTTGCAGATCGCGCAGAATCGCTGGAAGAAGATCCAGTTCCACGCGCTGCGCGAGCACGCCGGGCTGATGTTCCACGGCGGGAATTCGGTTTAGACGGGGCTCGCTGGAGCCCTCGTCTGGCTGACCGCGACGGCGGCGGCAGCCAGGGCGGCCCACGACAGCTCGCCGGCGCAGAAGACCGCGATCACGACGATGGCACCGAGGTCGTCAAAGATCGCGACGCTCGGCAGGAAGTCATTGAGCGCCGCCGGCACCTGTTCTCATGCGCCGCAACCCTACCCCAACGAGCGCCATTGCCGCGAATCCCGCCCCGGCGAGGAAGGTCGCCGGCGCACCGAGCTGGTCCCACAGCAGCCCGGCGATCACGCTGGCGAGCAGCATCGCCACGCCGCTCAGCAGGTTGAAGAAACCGTAGCCGGTGCCGCGTAGATCCGCTGGCGCGGTGTCGGCCACCATCGCGGCGAGCAGCCCCTGGGTGCAGCCCATGTGCAGCCCCCAGAGCGCCACGCCCAGTCCGACCCACGCCCAGTGGCTGCTCGACGCCAGCACCAGGTTGGCGGCGATCAGCAGCACCATGCCTGACGCCAGCAGCGGCGTCCGGCGGATCCGGTCGGAGAGCTTGCCGAGCGGATAGGCGCTCGCCGAGTAGACGACGTTCATCGCGATCAGTACCAGCGGGGTGTAGGCAGCGGCAACGCCGCCCTGGAGCGCGCGCAGCACCAGGAACGCCTCGCTGAAGCGCGCCAGCGTGAAAGCCGCACCGATCCCGACCACCCACCAGTAGGGCCGCGACATACGCCGCAAATTGGCGAGTGTCACCGGGTTCCCGCGCCGCGCGCCGGCGGGCGGATCTGGCTCGCTCACGCCCATGAACAGCAGCGCCACCGCCAGGAAGCCCGGGATCGTCGCGACCCAGAACACGGCGCGAAAATCGTTGGCCCAGGCCAGCATCAGCACGATCGCCAGCAGCGGCCCGAGGAACGCGCCGACGGTGTCGAGCGACTGCCGCAGTCCGAAGGCGGCGCCGCGCACCGCGGGCGGCGCGAGATCGGCGATCAGGGCGTCACGCGGTGCGCCGCGAATCCCCTTGCCGATGCGGTCGATGAAGCGCGCCGCCAGCACCATGCCGGCAGTGGTGGCGATCGCGAAGAGCGGCTTGGAAAGCGCGCCCAGGCCATAGCCGAACACCGCCAGCGGCTTGCGCCGTCCCCACCAGTCGCTCAGCACCCCGGAGAAGACCTTGACGATCAGCGCGGTCGATTCAGCCACGCCCTCGATCAGCCCGATGGTGAGCGCGCTGGCGCCGAGCACGGTCACCATGAACACCGGCAGCAGGCTGTGGATCAGCTCCGAGGAGACGTCCATCAGCAGGCTGACGAAGCCGAGCACCCAGATACCGCGCGGGATCGCGGGATTGGGCCTGGCCGGCGGCGCCCCGTCCTGCGGCGACTGATCCAAAGCCATCGCGTTGCTCTCCTGAAGCGGCGTCGCCAGCCAGCGCGAACTCCCCGGCACTTGCGCTACCATCAGTTCCATTCTGCCCCAATTGGGAAGCTCACCTCATGAATACGGAATCATCGCTGCCCACTGCCCAACCCTCGGAAGTCGGACTCAGCCAACAGCGCCTGGCACGGGTGCGCGAGGTGCTGCAGTCAGAGATCGACGCCGGCATGCTGCCCGGCGCGGTCTGGATGGTCGCGCGGCGCGGCCGGCAGGTGGCCTTCGAGACGATCGGCGAGCAGGATCCGGTGACTCACGCACCGATGCGCCCGGACTCGATCTTTCGGGTCTATTCGATGACCAAACCGATCGTGTCGATCGTCACGATGATGCTGGCCGAGGAAGGACGGCTGCAGATCTCTGATCCGATCAGCAAGTACCTGCCGGTATTCGCCAGGCCGCAGGTCGCCGTCGAGCGCGCCGGCGGCGTCGACCTGGTGCCGGCGCAGCGCGAGATCATGATCCACGACCTGCTGCGCCACACCAGCGGCCTGACCTACGAGTTCCTTGGCGAGTCGGCGGTGCAGAAGATGTACCAGGAGCGCGACATTGCCACGCTCAACCGCAGCAACGCCGAGCTCGTCGCGGAACTGGGCAAGCTGCCGCTGATGTACCAGCCCGGCGCGGTCTGGCACTACAGCCGCTCGACCGACGTGCTCGGGCGCCTCCTCGAGGTCGTCACCGGCCAGACGCTCGGCGAACTGCTAACGGAGCGCGTGCTCGGCCCACTGCAGATGAACGACACCGCCTTCCATGTCCCGGAAGGCAAGCACGAACGGATCGCGGAGGCCTTCGGCACCGATCCAGAGAGCGGCGTCGAGGTGCGGCTGATCGACGCCCGCACCCGGCCGACGATGGAGATGGGCGGCAGCGGGCTGATGTCCACAGCGCCCGACTACGCGCGCTTCCTCGCGCTGCTGGCCGGGCGCGGCGAATTCGGCGGGGTCCGCTTGATCAGCCGCAAGACGCACGAATTCATGACCGCCGATCACCTTGGCGGACGGCCAGTCACCACCGACGTGCTGTCGCCGGGATACGGTTTCGGTCTGGGCTTTGGGGTGCGCACCGCTGTCGGACTGGCTGCGGAACCGGGCTCGCTCGGCACCTATCACTGGAGCGGCATCGGCGGCACCTTGTTCTGGGCCGATCCCGCCGAGGAGCTGAGCGCCATGATGCTCACCCAGGCGCCCTACCAGCGGATCCATTTCCGCCACCTCTTTCGCAACATGATCTACGCCGCCATCGTCGACTGAGCGCCATGAGCGTCTTCGAGCGTTACCTCAGCGTCTGGGTGCTCGCCTGCATCGCTGCCGGCGTGGCGCTCGGCCAGTCCTTCCCGGGCTTCTTCCAGGCCGTCGGGCGCCTCGAGTTTGCCCAGGTCAACCTGCCGGTCGGGCTGCTGATCTGGGTGATGATCGTGCCGATGCTGCTCAAGGTCGACCTGCGCTCGCTGGGTGAGGTGCGCGCGCACTGGCGCGGCGTGGGAGTGACGCTGTTCATCAACTGGGCGGTCAAGCCGGTGACGATGGCACTGCTCGGCTGGTTCTTCATCCGCCAGGTCTTCGCGCCGTGGCTGCCGGCGACGCAACTCGACAGCTATCTGGCGGGACTGATCCTGCTCGCCGCAGCGCCCTGCACCGCGATGGTCTTCGTCTGGAGCCGGCTCTCCAACGGCGACCCCAACTTCACGCTCTCGCAGGTGGCGCTCAACGACACCATCATGGTTTTCGCGTTCGCGCCGATCGTCGCCCTGCTGCTGGGAATCTCGTCGATCGTGGTGCCGTGGGCGACGCTGCTGACCTCGGTGGTGCTCTACATCGTGATCCCGCTGGTGCTGGCGCAACTCTGGCGCGCCCGGTTGCTGGCCGCGGGCAAGGAGCGTTTCGATCGGGTCGTCGCGGCGCTCGGTCCCTGGTCGATCGCCGCGCTGCTGCTCACGCTGGTGCTGCTCTTTGCGTTCCAGGGCGAAGCGATCCTGAGCCAGCCACTGATCATCGCGATGCTCGCCGTGCCGATCGTGATCCAGGTGTTCCTCAACTCCGGGCTCGCCTATTGGCTCAACCGCCGCCTCGGTGTGGCACACTGCGTCGCGGCGCCCTCAGCGCTGATCGGCGCGTCGAACTTCTTCGAACTCGCGGTCGCCACCGCCATCAGCCTGTTCGGTTTCGAGTCGGGCGCGGCGCTGGCCACCGTGGTCGGGGTGCTGGTGGAAGTGCCGGCGATGCTCGTCGTCGTGCGCATCGTCAATCGCAGCAAGGGCTGGTACGAGCGGGCGGTTTGAGCAGCACACCAGCGGGCACGACCCGCAACGAATAAGCGGGCCTGACCCGCGCGAGGAGACAGGTGAGCAAGACGCGCTATTTCGACCAGGCGACGGAAACGCTCGGCCGCGAGGATCTGGCCGCGCTGCAGTTCAACAAGCTGCAGGCCATGGTCACCGAGCTGGCCGGCAAGAACGGGTTCTACGCCACCAAGTGGCGCGCCGCCGGCTTCGCGCCCGCCGACCTGCGCTCGCTCGACGACCTGGCGCTGCTGCCGTTCACCACCAAGTCCGAGTTGGCCTCCGACCAGTTGCAGAACGCGCCCTTTGGCAGCAACCTCACCTACCCGCTCGAATCCTATGCGCGCTTCCACCAGACTTCGGGCACTACCGGGGTGCCGCTCAAGGTGTTCGACACCCATGAGAGCTGGGACTGGTGGGGGCGCTGCTGGGCCCACGTGCTCGCCGGCGCCGGACTCGGCTCGTCGGACCGGGTGTTCATGGCCTTCGCCTTCGGCCCCTTCGTCGGCTTCTGGGCCGCGGTCGAGGGCGCGCGCAAGATCGGCGCGCTGATGATCCCCGGCGGCGGGCGCGACTCGGCGCAGCGGCTCGAGCTGATGCGCGAACTGGGTGCGACGGCGCTGTGCTGCACGCCGACCTACGCGCTGCGCCTGGGCGAGGTGGCCCGTGAAAACGGCTTCGACCTGCGCTCGATTCCGATGCGCGCCACCATCCACGCGGGCGAGCCCGGCGCCAACGTGCCAGCCACCAAGCAGCGCATCGAGCAGCTCTGGAACGCGACCTGCTTCGACCATGCCGGCGCTTCCGAGGTCGGGGCGCACTCGTTCGAATGCAGCGAGCAGCCCGGCGGCACCCACCTGATCGAGAGCGAATTCATCGCCGAGGTGCTCGATACCGAGACCGACCAGCCGGCGGCGCCGGGCACGCGCGGCGAACTGGTGATCACCAACCTCGGCCGCTGGGGCTTCCCGGTGATCCGCTACCGCACCGGCGACGTGGTCTGCGTCGACGAGCAGCCCTGCGCCTGTGGCCGCGGCTTTCTGCGCTTCGCCGGCGGCATCATCGGGCGCGCCGACGACATGGTGACGGTGCGCGGCGTCAACATGTTTCCCGCCGGCGTCGAGAACATCGTCCGTGGCTTCGCCGAGATCGACGAGTTCCGCGTCACGGTGCGCAAGTTCCGCGAGATGGAGGAGATGGAGGTCGAGATCGAACTTCGATATGGCGCCGATCACGACATTGCCCGCGCGCTCGCCGAACGGCTCGACGTGGTGCTCTCGTTTCGGCCCCGCGTCGCGGTGGTCGAGCGTGAGACGCTGCCGCGCTTCGAACTGAAGGCGCGGCGCTTTCACGTGCGCCGCGAACCCTGAGCCCGACTCGCCCTGGCCTACTTAATCACGACTCGCCCTGGCCTGCTGAATCGCAATTCGCCTCGTCCTGCCCAAGCGCGGCTTGCTCTAGCCCCCGGCGATCGCGGTCACCAGCGCCACTCGCTCGCCGTCGCGCACTGGTGAACCGCGCTCGGTGCTGATACACATCTCGCCGTTGCGCGCGAAGTTCAGGTGCGGGTCGTCGAATAACTCGCCGGCTTCGGGCAGCACCCGGCGCAGCGCCGGGCGCAGCGCGGCCAGGTTCTCGAGCGGCTGGTCGACGATCACCGCGCCCTCGGGCGCGCCTGCAACCCGGCCCGGCAGCTCGACGCGCACCGCAAAACCGGTGATCGCGCGCGACAGGTCCTCGTGCCAGTCGAGCGCCGGCACCCCTTCGGCGTTCAGGCCGGTGAGCACGTAGAAGCGCCGCTTGAGCGCCTCGAACTCGGTCCGGTCGATCTTCTCGCCGGCAAACGGGCCGACCGTGATCGGCTCCTCGAACCAGCGCCGCGGCAGGGTGTCGTCGCTGGCGCGCAGTCCGAAGCGATGGTTGAGCATGCGCTCGATGCCGGTGATCTGGCGCCCGCTCTCCTCGAGCTGCGCGGTGTCGAACTCGATCCCGGTGACGGTGGAGAGCTGAGTCGCGAAGTCCGAGAGATCGGGCAGGGTCGGCGAATTGAACAGCTTGGTGTTGAAGCGGCACATCCCCACCGAGTCGCCGACCGCGAAGTAGTTCTCGCAGCGCCGCACCGCGACTTCCTTGCCGTCGTAGGCGTTGGGCTTGGCGGCAACGCTGCCGCCGTAGAGCGCGGTCTTGAATTCGGGATCGTCGTTGATGCGGGCGTTGATTTCGAGCGTCACGCGGTTGCGCAAATGGTCCATGCCGCGCGTCGCGACCGCCAGCCCAAGCGCAAAGGCCTTGAGGATGCGCGAGTCGTGCGGGTCGGACTGGAACAGTCCCTTGACCGCCATCCGGTAGTCGAGCGCCGCGGCGGGATACTTGCCGAGTTCGACGGCACGCGCCGAATCGGCGATGGTGTCGCCGAAACCTTCGCGCTTCGCGGTCATGAACAGCAGCCGCTCGACGCTCTCGTAGTTGCCCCAGGCGAGGTCAAGCCCAGCGGTATCCTTGGCGGTGATCATGCCGCGCTGCCACAGTTCCATCGCCCAGGCGATCGCGCTGCCGGTCGATGCCGAGTCCAGCCCGAGGTCGTTGAGGATGTTGTTCAGGCGCAGCACCTGCTCGGGCTCACGGATGCCGATCAGCGGCCCGAACTTCCCGAGGGTCACGTACTCCGGGCCGTCGCCCTTGTCGTAGCGGTCGAACTTGCCGTCGCCCCTGATGCCGTTGTAGGTGCGCTTGTGCTGGTGCTCCTGCTGCGCCTGCGCCTTGTCGTAGCTGGCGTTGCCGGTGAGACCCTTGAGCGCGCTGGCGCCCCAGCCACCCTTGCCTTGCGGGGTCATGTCGTTCTGGTTGCGGCAGTGCACCGGGCACTTGAAGCAGCCATCCATGCCCGGGCGGTAGGCGTCGAAGTTGTCCGCGTCGAGGCTCTCGTACCAGTCGGTGCGCTGGTTGTTCATCGTGCCCAGGGCGCCGAGCACCCGCGAGGGCTTGTAGAGGAACGGCGTGCCGACCTTCTTGAGCGCATTCTTGATCACCGAAGTCGAGGTGATCTTCTTGCCGATCACCTTGTTCCGCGCCTTGAGCTCGGCCTGGTACTCGGCGTCGTCGGGCTCACCCAGCACTACCATCGCCTTGAGCCCCAGCGCGCCCATCTTCGCGCCCGCGCCGCCGCGGGCCCAGATCGACTTGATCCCACCCATGATCCCGCTGCACAGCACCAGGTTCTCACCCGCGCTGGTGATGCGGGCCATCGCCATATCCTTGCGCTCCTGGCACGCGAAGTCGCGCTCGATCGCCGCCGCCATGTCGAGATTGTCCAGCCCGACGTAGGGCGCGGCGTCGACGAATTCGACGATCGTGCCGCCATCGGCGTCGTTGCCGGTGCCGCCGCCGTGGGTGCGCAGCGTCAGCAGCGTCCAGCCCGGCGCGCGGCCGAACAGCACCAGGTGGTCGAAGCCCGCGCGCTTGACGAAGGCCGGGAAATAATCGCCCGCGTTGGAGTCGAGGATCGCGTCCGAGTCGGGCGAGCGGCTGGTGAAGTTGCCGCGCGTCGCCGATGGCATGTCGCCGGTGAGTGCGCCCGAGCCGAAGATCAGCGGCACCTCCGGATCGAGCGCAGCGCGGCTCTCGTCGATCAGGTTGTAGAGCAGGAACATGTTGGCGCCGCGCCCGCCGATGAAGCGCTCGAGCACCTCGCGCCCGAGGTAGGCGCGCTGCGTCTTCCGGCGCTCGAGGTCGACGAAGAGCGTCGCACCTTGCCCGGGATACTGAGCCGCCTCATGCATGCGCGCGCTGAGCAGCGCAACCCTTTCGCGAATGTCCATGCCTCGATTCCCCAGGTCACATCGTTACGGGCAACAAGTTACACCGCGGATTGTTTGATGTCCACCAATCCCCACCGAAACAGGCAACCGTCACGCCCGGGCGCTGGCCCCCCGAGCCGAAAGGTGGTTTATCCTCCGCGATACCGTCCGCAAACCGCACGAGACCACCATGACCCAACAAATTCGCAGCCTCGACTCCGCCGAACTGACCCCCACCGAGATGTACCTGCTGTTGCGCGACTCGGTGATCCCGCGGCCGATCGCGTGGGTCTCGACCGTCGACGCCGAGGGGCGCAGCAACCTGGCGCCCTACTCCTTCTTCAACGTCTGCAGCAACGTGCCGCCGGTGCTCGGCTTCGCGGTCGGCCCGCGCGGCAAGGACCAGATCACCGGCGCACTGATCGAAAAGGACACGCTCGCCAACATCAAGGCCACTGGGGAACTGGTGGTCAACATCGTGCCCGAGGACCTGATGGAGCCGATGGTGAAGACCGCGACCGGCCTCGAGCCGGGCGAGGACGAATTCGCCTTTGCCGGACTGACCCGGGCGGCCTCCGAGAAGGTCCGCCCGGGCCGGGTGCTGGGTGCGCCGGTGGCCTTCGAGTGCAAGCTCTACCAGATCGTCGAGGTCGGCACCCACCACTGGGTGATGGGCGAGATCGTGCGCATCCACATCGACGAGCGCATCTACGTCGGCGCCTACAAGGGGCTCGATCATCGCATCGACCCGATGCGCGTCGAGTCGCTGCGCCCGGTCGGGCGGCTGGGCCGGGCCTACTACTCGCGCCTGAGCGACATCGAGACCATCCTGCGGACCGACGCTTCGAACGACTGACCATGATCGAAACTATCGAGACCTACCGCGGGGTGGTCTACCCCTGGCACTGCGATCACATGGGCCACATGAACGTCATGTGGTACGTGGGGAAGTTCGACGAGGCCACCTGGAACCTGTTCGCCCATCTCGGAATGACACCCGCGTTCCTGCGCGACCAGCAACGAGGCATGGCGGCCGTCGAGCAGCGGATCGCCTACCTCAAGGAACTGCACGCCGGCGACACCATCGCCATCCGCAGCGCCGCGGTCGCGGTGAGTTCCAAGACGATCAAGTTCTTCCATGAGATGCGCCTCGGCGAGAGCGACACGGTAGCGGCAGTCACGCTGCTGACCGGGGTGCACATCGACACGGTGGCCAGAAAATCGGTGCCGCTGCCCGAGGAAGTCGCCGCCCACGCCCGCCGGCACCTCGTCGAATATCAGCTGCCCTGGTAGCGGGCCAAGGACGCCACCAACCGTCAGCGCCCGTCGGGAAACACCCGTGCCAGCAACTCCATCAGCGTCGCGCGCTCGCGCACCGACAGTCCAGCCGCGAGGCGCGCCTCGTGGGCGCGCACCAGCGGACGCAGGCGCTTGAGCAGCGCCAGTCCCGCGGCAGTCAGTTCGAGCGCATTGGAGCGCCGGTCACCCACCGCCACCCGGCGGCTTACCAGGTCACGGCGCTCGAGCTTGTCGATCACCGACACCACGCTCGAGCGGTCGAGTTGCACCGCGCGCGCGAGCTGGGTCTGCTTGAGTCCGGGGTTGGCCGCGATCACTTCCAGCACGCCATAGAGCCCCGGGGTGATGTCGAATGCGCCCAGCGCGGCGTTGAAGTCGCGAAAGATCGCCACCTGCGCCAGGCGCAGCTGATAGCCGACCAATTGCGGCAGACCGCCGAGTTCGATGCCAGCCACCGGCAACTGCCTGGTGCTCGTCGCTGCAACCACCGGCGACTCCCGGGCGCCCGTCGCTGACTTTGCTGGCGCCGGACTGGCCACCTTCGCTTCGCTCTTCGCTGTCTTTCGCCTCATGCCGTCCGCGCCGCGCTGGTGCCGGCAGCGCCGGCTTGCGGCGATGGTACACCGGAGCCATTATTGACTCGACAGATGGCCTCCCGTAGCCTTGCCGCACGGCCTGCGGGTGACCGGCAGAGACCGCATAACAACAGGAGACGAATACATGAGAGCAAGACAATTGCTGCGCCACGGGCGCGGACTAATCGTGGCTGCGGCGGCAATCATCGCGTCGACCAGCTGGGCGCAAGAAGTGATCACGCTCAAGGTAGCCCACTTCCTGCCGCCGAAATCAACCGCGCACGCGAAGTTCATCGCCCCATGGTGCGACAAGATCGCCAAGGAATCAGCCGGTCGCCTCAAGTGCCAGATCTATCCGGCGATGCAGCTGGGCGGCGCACCGCCGCAGCTGATCGACCAGGCGCGTGACGGCATCGCCGACATCGTCTGGACGCTGCCGGGCTATTCGGCGGGCCGCTTCCCGGCCACCGAAGTCTTCGAGCTGCCGTTCATGACCCGCACCGCGCAGGGCTCGAGCCGCGCGCTGTGGGAATACCTGTCGGCCAACAACCTGCTCAATACAGAGTTCAAGGACGTCCACATCATCCTGGCGCACGTCCACGACGAAGGCCAGCTGCACCTGAACGGCCACCCGATCAAGACCATGGCCGATTTCAAGGGCCTCAAGTTCCGCGCCCCCACCCGCCAGACCAACAAGTTCCTGGGGGCGCTGGGTGCGACCCCGGTCGGCATGCCGGTACCGGCGGTCTCGGAGGCACTCTCCAAGGGCGTGATCGACGGCGCGATGCTGCCGTGGGAAGTGGTGCCGGCCGTGAAGGTCCAGGAACTGGTCAAGTACCACTCCGAAACCGACCCGGCGTCGCGCGCGCTCTACACCGCGGCGTTCGTGTTCGCGATGAACAAGGCCCGCTATGACAGCCTGCCGCCCGAGCTCAAGAAGGTGATCGACAACAACGGCGGCGCCGACTCCTCGGCGTGGGTCGGCAAGGTCTGGGACCAATCGGGGGTCGGCGCACGCCAGCTGGCGGTCAAGCGCGGCAACCAGTTCAACACCATTGCGCTTACTGAACTGGCCAAGTGGGAAACGGTTGGCCAGAGCGTCGTCGACTCCTGGGTCAGCGAGGTCAGCGCCAAGGGCTACGACGGCAAGGCGCTCCTGAAGAGCGCCCAGGACCTGATCAACAAGTACGACGCCAAGTAGGTCCGCAAACCGGCAAGCGCCTGGTGTCTGAACCCGTCGACGAGGACGTCTTCGCACCATCCGATCCGCTGGGTCGGGTGGTGTTCCTCGTTTGCCGCGGCTTCGCGCTGGCTGGCGGGCTGGTGCTGGTGGCGGTGGCGGCAATGTCGGCCGCGAGCGTCGGCAGCCGCTGGCTGTTCGACCGCTCGCTGATGGGCGACTTCGAGCTGGTGCAGCTCGGCTGCGCGATCGCGGTCTCGACTTTCCTACCCTACTGCCAGATGCGCCGCGGCCACGTGATCGTCGACTTCTTCACGGTCAATCTGGAACGGCGCAACCGCGCCTGGTTCGACGCCTTCGGCGCCGTGCTGCTGGCGGCCTGCGCCGCGCTCATCGCCTGGCGGATGGGGCTGGGCCTGATCAGCGCCCGCGCCAGCGGCGAGAGCTCGATGCTGCTGGGCGTGCCGATCTGGCTGGCCTACGTGCCGATCGTGCCCTCGTTCGCACTGCTCGCCATCGCCGGCTGCTACACCGCCTGGGCCGACTTCAAGTGGCAGCGGCAATGACCGGCACCGAAATCGGCGGCCTGTTCCTGATGATGCTGATCGTGCTGCTGGCGCTGCGCATTCCGATCGCGATCGCGATGCTGGTCACGGGCATCGCGGGCTACGTGACGATGGCCGGTTGGGACCCGCTGCTGAACTACCTCAAGACCGCGGCATTCGCGCGCTACTCGACCTACGACCTGTCGGTGGCGCCACTGTTCCTGCTGATGGGCAACTTCGCCTCGCGCGGCGGACTCTCGCGCGGCCTGTTCGCCGCGGCCCAGTCACTGATCGGCCACTACCGCGGCGGCGTGGCGATGGCCGCGGTCGGCGCCTGCGCCGGCTTTGGGGCGATCTGCGGCTCGTCGCTCGCCACCGCCGCGACCATGGGCCAGGTGGCGCTACCGGAGCTGCGCCGCTACAACTATTCGCCCGGACTTGCGACCGCCACGCTCGCCGCCGGCGGCACGCTGGGAATATTGATACCGCCCTCGATCGTGCTGGTGATCTACGCCATCCTCACCGAACAGAACATCGCCAAGCTCTTCGTGGCGGCCTTCGTGCCGGGCATCCTGGCGGCACTCGGCTATATGATCGCGATCGCGGTCTACGTACGGCTGCGCCCCGAGTCGGGGCCGGCGGCCGAGCGCGCCACCGGCCAGCAGCGGGTGCGCGCGCTGCTCAACGTCTGGCCGGCGCTGGCGATCTTCGTGACCGTGATCGGCGGCATCTACGGTGGCGTATTCACGCCCACCGAGGCGGCCGCGGTCGGCGCGCTCGCCACCGGGTTGCTGGCGTTCGCGCGCGGCATGCGCTTTGCGGGGCTGATGGAGTGCATCTACGGCACCGCGTCGGCCACCGGAATGATCTTCCTGATCCTGCTGGGCGCCGACGTGCTCAACGTCTTCCTGGCACTCTCGCAGATGCCCGCCGAACTCGCCGCCTGGGTTGGCCAGTCGGGGCTGCCGCCGCTCGCCGTGCTGTTCGCGATCCTCGCCGCTTTCATCGTGCTGGGCTGCGTGATGGACAGCCTCTCGATGATCATGCTCACCATGCCGATCTTCTTCCCGATCGTGATGGGGCTCGATTTCTGGGGACTGGGCGGGACCGACAAGGCGATCTGGTTCGGGGTGCTCTCGCTGATGGTGGTCGAGATCGGTCTGATCACGCCGCCAGTGGGGATGAACGTCTACATCATCAACGGGCTGGCGCGCGACGTGCCGATGATCGTGACCTTCCGGGGGCTGGTGCCGTTTCTCGCGGCCGACGCGGTGCGCATCCTGCTGCTGATCTTCTTCCCGATGATCAGCCTCTACCTGCTGCGCTTCTGGGGCTAGCCCGGACTGGGCTGACGGGGCGGACGGGGCAGGCGATTGACCAGCAGGATGCCGCCCGCGACCAGCACCAGCGCGCCGAGCAGCTGCGGCGTCGGCCGCTCGCCGAGCAGCGCGACGGCAGCGATCACGCCGAAGATCGGGGTCAGGAATGAGAAGGCCGCGAGCTTGGCGGCCGGGTAGTTGGCGATCAGCCAGAACCACGCCAGATAGCTGGCGAACGCCACCAGCACCCCCTGGTAGGCGATGCTCGCCAGCACCAGCGGAGTCAACCTCACGATGCCCGGTTCGCCCAGCGCCAGAGAGATCAGCGGCAGCATGATGGCCGAGACGATCAACTGGTAGAAGAGCGTCTTGGTGGCCGGCGCGCTCGACAGTCGGCTCACGCGAATCACCAGCGTGGTCGCGGCCCAGAGCGCGGCCGCGACGATGAACATCGCATCGCCGATCCAGGCCTTGCCGTGCGAACTCAGCAGGCTCTCGCCAAAGGCCAGCACGATGCCGCCAAAGGCGCAGGCGAGCCCCGCCCACTGCAGCCGGGTGAGCCGTTCGCCGGGCAGCAGCACATGGGCGCCAAGCGCCACGAAAAACGGGGTGGTGTAGAGAAAGACGATGCCGCGCGAGGCGTTGGTGAATTCCAGCGCCCAGTAGATCAACCCGAATTCAATGCCGAACATCGCGCCGGCGAGGATGCCGGCGCCCAACGTACCGTCACGGTTGAAGAGCGGGATCCTGCGCGCGCGCGCCCAGAACCAGAGCAGCACCACGGCGAGCGCCGAGCGCATCCCGGCCTGGGCCACCGGGGAGACATCGTGGATGACGACCTTGATCGCCACCTGCTGCAGCCCCCACATCGCGCACAGCAGCACCATCAACCAGGCGGCGCTCGCATCGAGCGCGGTGCGGCGGGTGCTCATCAGGACAGACCGATGCCTGTTTCAGCGCCGCCGTGCGGGCGGTCCGCTGCGGCCTTCGATCTGCCGAAAAGTGATGCGCCCCTTGCTCAGGTCGTAGGGCGAGAGTTCCAGCGACACCTTGTCGCCGGCGATGATGCGGATGTGATGCTTGCGCATCCTGCCCGCGCTATAGGCTACCAGCGCGTGGCCGTTTTCGAGGGTGACGCGGTAGCGCGAATCAGGCAGCACTTCCATCACCACACCGTTCATTTCGAGTAGTTCTTCCTTAGCCACATTTATTCCTCCATGTGGGCCCGGAAACACGTGTTCCGGGAAACAAAAAGCCCGGCGCAAGCCGGGCTTTTCGGGTCGGACTTAAGACACGGCCGCTAGGCCATGCCTACTGGTCCGATCTATCAAGCTGCGCGAATATTCGCGGCTTGCTGGCCCTTCGGGCCGGTAACGACGTCAAACGTGACCTTCTGGCCTTCGGCCAGGGTCTTGAAGCCGGTGCCTTGGATCGCGGAGAAGTGAGCGAATAGGTCATCGCCGCCGGTTTCTGGGGTGATGAAGCCGAAGCCCTTCGACTCGTTGAACCACTTTACGGTACCTGTTGCCATGTCTTGTATTTCCAAATAAAAAATTTAAAAAGGATTTGCCCCGACCGGGGCGCAGCGCAAGAGGCGGGTGATGAAGGGGAAGTGCCGCAGAACTGCCGAGACAAGACCAGACAACAACGTCGCTACTTGAAGCCAACGGGCATTATGCACGATAGCGCACATTATGGCAAGGGTTATTGCCCGAGCCCGTGACGCGCCGCGCCGCGCGACCTTACGAACCGGCCACACCGAGTCGCCACAGCGAGGTCACCTCGGCCGAGCGCGCCGCGTAGAGCGAATCGCTCCGATCAAGCGCCTTGCCGTGGCGCGGCCGTACGTCGAGCCGTCCCAGCACGGTGAGTCCCGCGTCCGCGATCAACGCCGCAAGTTCGGCACGGGTGCGCAGCCCCAGGTGCTCGGCAAGGTCCGAGAGGATCAGCCAGCCCTCGCCGCCCGGGAGCAGGTGCGCAGCGAGCCCCGAGAGGAAGGCCCGCAGCATCTGGCTCTCCGGGTCGTAGACTGCGCGCTCGATCGGCGTGCTGGCGCGCGCCGGCACCCACGGCGGGTTGCAGACGATCAGCGCCGCCCGCCCCTCGGGAAAGAGATCCGCCGCGCGCACCGCGATGCGCTCGGCGAGCCCGAAGCGCGCCACGTTGTCGCGCGCGCACGCAAGCGCGCGCTCGTCGTTGTCGGTGGCGATCACGTGACTCACGCCGCGCTGGACCAGCAGCAGCGCCAGCACCGCGGTGCCTGTGCCGATGTCGAACGCCAGCGAGTGGGTGGAGAGCACCGGCGGCAGTGGCGCGTCTTCAACGAGGTCGAGGTATTCACCGCGCAGGGGCGAGAACACCCCATAGTGGGGATGCACCGTGGCGTCGAGCGCCGGGATATCGACGCCGTTCTTGCGCCACTCGTGTGCGCCCACCAGACCGAGCAATTCGCGCAGCGATACCACCGAGGGACCGAGGCTCAGGTCGGGCAGACCCCAGGCCGCGCGGCAGGCGGCGCTGAGATCCGGCGCGCGGTGCAGGGGCACGCGGTAGTCGGCGTTGATCGGCACCAGCAGCATCGCCAGCGCGCGGGCGCGCTGGGCCTGCGACTGGCGGTGAAGATGAAAGAGTTCCTGCGGCGTGCGTTGCGGCGCGACCTTCGCCTTGCGCAGCTTGCGGTCGGCGCGCCGGGTCATCGCCGCCAGCAGCTGGCGGGCGTTCTGGAAGTCGGCGTGCCAGAGCATGGCGGTGCCCTCGCAGGCCAAGTGCCAGGCGCGATCGGCCGTGATGGTGTCGTCGACCACGATGACGCGACCCGGCGGCGGAGCCCCCGTCGCGGAGCGCCAGTTGGCGCTGAACGCCTGGCCTGCGGCCAGCCAGGTGATGCGGGGGGAGTCGTCGGTCATGGGCGCAATTGCGAGAGAATTCTGCGGGCAAGTATCCCACGCCCTGCCCGACGCGCCAGCGAGTCCCCAAAAAAAGGGCCCCGCAACCGTCACCGATTGCGGGGGGTGGAAGCGATTTCGGCGGGCTGGTTGCTAGCCGGCCTGTACCGGAATCCGGCGCGGCTGCGCGTGCGCGGCCTTGGGAATGCGCAAGGTGAGCACCCCGTTGCGCAACTCGGCACTGACCTTGTCGGCGTCGAGTTCCTTGGAGAGGGTAAACACGCGCCGATAACGCGGGAAGCTCACCTCCACGTGAGTGGCATCCATGCCTTCGGCAACGCTCAGTCCGAGTTCGCCCTCGATGACGAGGGTGTCGGCCTCGACCTGGATGTTCAGGCCTTCCTTGGCGACGCCCGGGAGGTCGGCGCGCAGCGTGATGCCGTTGGGATCTTCGATCACCTCGACCGGCGGCATCAGCGCGCCCGCGGGCTGGGTCGAAGCGGCCGGCTTGGCGGCGTCCGGCCTGGTTGCAGTCTTCTTGGTGCCGCCGTTGGGGGTCACCTGGGTAGTGTCATTCATGGCCTGGGCCTCCCTCAATGAATGGTGATGCGACGGGGCCGCGCGGCCTCGCGCCGCTTGATGCTCACGTGCAGCACACCGTCGCGGAAGGTGGCGCTCACCGCGTCCGGATCGATGTCGTCGGGCAGTGTCACCACGCGGCGAAACTGCCCGGCGAAGCGCTCGTCGATGTGCACGGTGGTCTTGTCGCTGGCTTCTCGCGGCTCGGCCTTGCGCTCGCCGGCGATGGTGAGCACGCCCTTCTCGAGCTGGACCTCGATGGCGTCAGGCTCGACGCCAGGGGCGAAGGCATAGACCTCAACCGAAGCCTCGGTGCTGCCAACATTCATTGCCGGGAAGCCGCCACGGGCGAGCCCGCGGATGCTCGGCGAGATATCGAAAGCCTGCTGCATTTCGCGCTGCAGGCGATCGAGTTCCGCGAACGCGTCGCGGGGAAACAGGGCTCGGTACATTGCTTCTGATCCTCCCTATGGGTTGCACTGCCGGCGCCGTCGAAGCAGCGCCGTGTGAAACAAAAATAGGGGCGGTCAGCGGGAAATCAAGAGGGGTCGGTGGGAGCTTGTAACCGATCACCCGGCGGCGGCGAAGAACTAGGCGTCAACAGAGCGGGGCGGATCATCGCCGGCGGCGCACTGGTATAAACTCCGTTCAACTTTGAACAAGGGTCGCCACCCTTGCCTGCCGCGACCGCGCTTGCTGACCGTGACACAACACGGCGGTGGCGTACCCGAGAGGCCCCACCCCCATGAAAATCACCGTTTTTGGCACTGGCTACGTCGGTCTCGTCCAGGGCGCAGTGCTCGCCGAAGCCGGCCACCAGGTGCTGTGCGTCGATGTCGACGCGGCCAAGATCGCCAAGCTCGAGCAAGGGATCATCCCGATCCACGAGCCGGGGCTAGAACCGATCGTGCGCGCCACCCATGCCGACGGGCGCCTCTCGTTCACCACTGACGCCGCCAAGGGCGTGGCCCACGGCGAGGTCCAGTTCATCGCGGTCGGCACCCCGCCCGACGAGGACGGCAGCGCCGACCTCAAGTACGTGCTGGCCGTGGCGCAGACCATCGCGGAGCACATGGACGGCTACCGCCTGATCGTCGACAAGGCCACGGTCCCGGTGGGCACGGCCGACAAGGTGACCGCTACCATTCGCGCGGCACTGGAGACGCGCGGCGCCACCCACGAGTTCGACGTGGTCTCGAACCCCGAGTTCCTCAAGGAAGGCGCGGCGGTGGCCGACTGCCAGCGGCCCGAGCGGATCATCATCGGCACCGGGAGCGAGCGCGCGGAAGCGCTGCTGCGCGAGCTCTACGCACCGTTCAACCGCAACCACGACAAGCTCATCGTGATGGACGTGCGCAGCGCCGAGCTCACCAAGTACGCCGCCAACTGCATGCTGGCCACCAAGATCAGCTTCATGAACGAGATTGCCAACCTGGCCGAGCGGCTGGGCGCCGACATCGAGGCTGTCCGCAAAGGCATCGGCAGCGATTCGCGTATCGGCTACCACTTCATCTATCCGGGCGCGGGCTACGGCGGCAGCTGCTTCCCCAAGGACGTCCAGGCGCTGATCCACACCGCCGAGAGCATCGGCTTCGAGCCCAAGCTGCTCAAGGCCGTCGAGGCGCGCAACGCCGCCCAGAAGGAAGTGCTGTTTGCCAAGATCGCGGCGCACTTCGGGGGCAACCTCAGGGGACGCACCATCGCGCTCTGGGGGCTGGCGTTCAAGCCCAACACCGACGACATGCGCGAGGCGCCGAGCCGGGTGCTGATGGAAGCGCTGTGGGCGGCTGGCGCCAAGGTGCAGGCCTACGACCCGGTGGCGATGGACGAAACGCAGCGCATCTACGGCACCCGCCCCGAACTCACGCTGTGCGGCACCAAGGAAGCGGCGCTGGTCGGAGCCGACGTGCTGGCGATCGTCACCGAGTGGCAGCAGTTCCGGGCGCCGGAGTTCAAGGAAATCGCCCAGGCGCTCAGCGAACCGGTGATTTTCGACGGCCGCAACCTCTACGATCCGGCGCAGATGGCCGGGCGCGGTTTCACCTACCACGCCATCGGGCGCCCGGCGCACTGAAGCCAGCGCGGGCTGGGGCGCAAGCACTTCCCCAAGCAGGCTCGTGCCGCTCCTCGGCGACAAGAGCCTGCTGACGCGCCATGACTGATTGCTGACGCGGGAACACGGCTGACCGTGGCATCATTCGCGGCATGACACTCCCGCCGTCTCTCTTCAAACTCCTCTTCTGGCTCGCCTGCGCGGGCTTCACCCTGCTCGCGCTCGTCCCGACCGGGTATCTGCCGCCGGACATCTTCAACTGGTGGGACAAGGCCCAGCACGCCGTCGCATTCGCGGTGATGGGCGCGCTCGGCCTGGCGGCCTATCCGAAGTTCCCGCTGCGGCTGCTGCTGTGGCTACCGGTGTTCGGCGGCGTCATCGAACTAACCCAGGCCGCCACCGGCTGGCGCGACGGCCAGTGGGGCGACTGGCTCGCCGATGGGCTCGGGCTGTTGCTGGCCGTGGGGGTGTTTGTGGCGATGGGCTGGAAGCGCGGGCTCAAGATCGACTGAGCAACGCCTGCCAGCAGGAACCAGCAGACCCCGGCCTGGTGCCGGGGTTTTTGTTTGTGGGGGGAGCGCTAAACTGTCGGTTCAATCGCCCAACCAGCCCGGCACCATGTTCATGGACCAAGCCACCTCCCTTTCTTCCGCCCTCTCCTCCGCCATCGCCCGCTACAGCGCGCGCAATCCGGAGAGTTCCCGACTGCAGGCCGAGGCCGAGACGGTGATGCCCGGCGGCAACACCCGCACGGTGCTGTTTTTCCCGCCCTTCCCGCTCTACATGGTGCGCGGTGCCGGTTGCCGGCTCTGGGACGCCGACGGCCACGAGTACCTCGACGCGCTCGGCGAATACACCGCCGGACTCTACGGCCACTCCAACCCGCTGATCCGGCGCGCGCTCGCCGACGCGCTCGAAGGCGGCTTGAGCCTCTCGGCGCACACCGCGCGCGAGGCGGCGCTGGCGCGCGAGTTGCAGCGGCGCTTCCCGGTGCTGGAACTCTTGCGCTTCACCAACTCCGGCACCGAGGCCAACCTGCTGGCGCTCTCGGTGGCCTGTGCGCACACCGCGCGGCGCAAGATCCTGGTCTTCGACGGGGCTTATCACGGCGGCGTGCTGACCTTCGGCGGGGGCGGCTCGCCGGTCAACGTTCCCCACGAATTCCTGGTCGCGCGCTACAACGATCTCGGCGCCACCCGGGCGACGGTGGCCGCGCATCGCGGCGAGCTGGCGGCGATCCTGGTCGAGCCGATGATGGGCTCGGGCGGCTGCATCCCGGGCGAACCGGCGTTCCTGGCGGGGCTGCGCGCGCTCGCCGACGAGACCGGGGCGCTCTTGATCTTCGACGAGGTGATGACCTCGCGGCTTTCGTTTGGCGGGCGCCAGGCGCTGCTAGGGATCAAGCCCGATCTCACCACGCTCGGCAAGTACTTCGGCGGCGGGCTCTCGTTTGGCGCCTTTGGCGGGCGCGCCGACGTGATGGCGCGCTTCGATCCGCGCCGCACTGACGCGTTGGCCCACGCCGGCACCTTCAACAACAACGTGCTCACCATGGCCGCCGGGATGGCCGGCCTCACCCAGGTGCTGACCTTAGAGGCGCTCGACGAAGTCAACGAGCGCGGCGAGCGGCTGCGGGCCAGCGCCAATGCGGTGTTCGCGAAGCACGGCGTTGCGCTGCAGTTCACCGGGCTCGGCTCCTTGATGAACCTGCACGCCACTGACCGCACCATCAATTCGCCCGCCGACCTCGCCGGCAGCGACCCGCAAGTGAAGGAACTGGTCTTCCACGACCTGCTCGAACGCGGCATCTACATGGCCCGGCGTGGCTTCGTCGCACTTTCGCTGCCTTTCGGCGACACCGAGACGGAAGCACTGGCCGCCGCGCTGGAGGGGGTGGTGCGCGAACGCAAAGGGGTGTTGCCGGCGCGGGGGTGATCCACACCCCCCCACAACCCCCAATTCGTTCCAATCCGGACGTATAATTAAGCCTCGCTAAGGCTTGGTTGCGGCTGGTGCCGTAGCTTATTTGGCAAATCGCTTGTGCGTTGGACGACCGCTCCATGGCACTGACTGGCATCAGGAGGCTCCTGGGTTCGGGCGCAGACCGGGCCACCACGCAGCTGCGCTGGCAGGTGTTCGCCCCGCTGGTGCTAGCGATCCTGTTGGCACTCGCTGCCTGGCTTGCCCTGCTCTACTCCCAGCAGCGCGGCCAGGTGGCGCTGCAGGTAGCCCAGACCCGCGCGCTCATGGACCACGCCTATCGCAACGGTGTCGAAATGCACTCGCGCCTGCTGGGCGCCGTGATCGAGACCATCACCCACAACCGCGCCCTGATGATGGCCATGGCGAGCCGCGACCGGGCGACATTGCTTGCCCTGGCAACCCCGATGGCCGGCGAACTCAAGCGCCAGTTCGGCATCACTCACTTCTTCTTCCTCGACCCGGAACGCAAGGTGGTGTTGCGAGCCTACCAGCCGCACCAATTCGGCGACGTCATCGAACGCGTCACCACCGCCGAAGCAGCGCGCACCGGCACCACGATCCACGGCATGGAACTGGGCGAGGCGAGCATCTTCACGCTGCGCCTCGTTGCGCCCTGGCGCGACGGCAGCCACCTGCTGGGCTACGTCGAGCTCGGCGTCGATCTGGAACAGATGCTCGGCGCTCATCACCTGCTCGCCGGCAAACCGCTTTTCCCGCTCCTCTACAAGGAGAACCTCGATCGCGCGGGCTGGGAAGCAGCCATGCTGATGCTCGGCCGCGTGCCGCGGTGGGACCAGTTCCAGAACTTCGTGATCAGCTCTCACGCCGGCGATGACATGCCTGCCGAGTTGGCCGGTCGGCTTGAGGAGATCCTGGCTGGCGACGGCGAAGAAACCGACCTTAAGGTCGGCAATGCGGTCTACCGGGTGGTGTTCCTGCCGCTCGTCGACTTCTCGGGCAAGACGGTGGGCCAGTTACTCGCACCGATCGACGTTTCCGCCCCCCTGGCGAATTCGCGCGAGACTTTCTACGTCGGCACCATCATCAGCTTGCTGATTGCCGGGCTGCTGGCGTCGACCTTCAATCGTCTGGTGATCAGCGTCGGCGACCAGATCGAAAGCCATGAGGAAGAGTTGAAGCGGCTCGCGATCCACGACGGACTCACGGGGCTGCGCAACCAGCTCGAGTTCTACGCGGTGCTCGAGGCCGAGCTGGAGCGCGCGCAGCGCACGCAGCGGCCGGTCTCGCTGCTGCTGCTCGACATCGACTCCTTCAAGGAGGTCAACGACCTCCACGGCCACCAAGCCGGCAACGTGGTGCTTCAGGAGCTGGCCCAATTGCTCGTTCGCCAGGTGCGCACCATCGACGCCGCCTGCCGTTGCGGCGGCGAGGAATTCTCCGTGATCCTGCCCGAAACCGATCTCGCCGCCGCCAGCAGCCTGGCCGAGCGCATCCGCGCCGCGACCGAGGAATTCGAATTCCGGATCGGCGAGGAAGAACCCATCAAGATCACGGTCAGCATCGGCGTGGCCTGCTACCCGACCCACGCTGTCAACACCCGCGCGCTGTTCGCCGCGGCCGACACCGCGCTCTACGCCGCCAAGAACCACGGCAAGAACCGGGTGATGGCCCACGCCGTGGCGCATGCGGCCCCTGCCGGAGATCAATCATGACCAGCCATAGCGTTATCTTCCACCTGGTCGCGCGCGCGCGGCGCCACCAGCGAAGCCGCGCTCGCGGACGTGCCCGACGACCTGCTGCTGCGCTCCGGCCTGCCGCAATCTGAATTCGGCCACCTGCCGCTGCAGCTGGCGCTGCGGCTGCGCACCTACTTCTGAGGTCCCCGGCCCCTGAAGGGTGCGACGCTGACGCGTTGCGGCGATGGCGGGTAAGATGAGTAGCCATGAAAACGTCGACTCGCTGGTTCCTGGTCGCATTCGTGGTCGCCGCGCTAGCGGCCGCCTTCTTCCTGATGAGGCAACGTCCCGGCGCGGTGCCGCCCCCGCCGTCGCCAGCCCAGGTGAGCACTGCGCCGGCCCCGAGCCCGGAGCCGGCCACCGCGACCACGCCCAACGTCAGGTTCCCGGTTGCCGAGCAGCCGGCCGAGGCGCCGCCACTGCCCGTACTGGAACAGAGCGACTCTTCGATGCGCGCCGGACTGGCGCCGCTCTTTGGCAGCAAGAACTTCAACGACTGGTTCATTCCCAGGGACCTGATCCGACACATCGTGGCCACAGTCGACAACCTGCCGCGCCAGAGCGCGGCACGGCGCCTGATGCCGGTGCGCTCGATGGCCGGGCTGATGGTCGTCACCGGCAGCGGTGACGAGCTCTCGATCAGCCCGGAGAATTCGGCCCGCTACCTGCCGTTCGTCGCGCTCGCCGAATCGGTCGATTCCGCCAAGCTGGTCAAGGTTTACTTGCAGCACTACCCGCTGTTTCAGCAGGCCTATCGCGAGCTGGGCTTTCCGCAGGGCTATTTCAACGACCGGCTGGTGGTGGTCATCGATCACCTGCTGGCGACACCCGATGTCGGCGAGCCGCTCCTGCTGGTCCAGAACAAGGTGCTCTACGAGTTCGCTGATCCGCAACTGGAATCGCTCTCGGCCGGGCAGAAGATCATGATCCGCACCGGCAAGGCCAACGTGGCGCGCCTCAAGGCCAAGCTGCGCGATATCCGCGGCCAGGTGACCGGCAATCCCGACTAGCGACAACGACGCTCAGAGCGGCCACACCCACAGCAGCATCGGGATGCTCACCGTCGCCACGATGATTTCCATCGGCACGCCCAGCCGCCAGTAGTCGCCGAAGCGAAAGCCGCCCGGCCCCAGGATCAGGGTGTTGTTCTGGTGCCCGATCGGCGTCAGGAACGCGCACGAGGCGCCGATCGCCACCGCCATCAGGAAGGCATCGACACTGACCCCGAGCTGGGCGGCAGTGCTCATCGCGAGCGGACACATCACCGCCGCGGTGGCCGCGTTGTTCATGAAGTCCGACAGCGTCATCGTGACCACCAGGATCAGTGCCAGCGCGATCACCGGATGTCCGGCGCCGAGGGCGTCGAGCAGGCCCGTGGCCAGCAGGTCGGCGGTGCCGGTGGTCGACATCGCGCCGGCCACCGGAATCAGCGCCGCCAGCAGCACCACCACCGGCCAGTCGATCGCCTCGTAGACCTTGCGCAGCGGCATGATGCGCAGCGCCATGAACAGCAGCACGCCAGCGGCGAAGGAAATCGCCGCCGGCAGCCAGCCGAAGGCCGCGCCGGCCACTGCCAGCGCCATCACCAGCATCGCCAGCACCGACTTGCGCTTGTCGGGGATGTTCAGCGGGCGCTGGGCCAGCGGCACGCAGCCGAAGGCGCTCGCGAACCCGGAGAGCGCATCGGGTGGACCCTGCATCAGCAGCACGTCGCCGGCCGCCATCACGGTCGTGCGCAGCCGCTTGATCGAGCGCCGGCCCTGGCGCGAAACCGCCAGCAGGTTGAGCCCATGGATGCTGCGCAGGTGCAGGCCGGTGGCGCTGCGCCCGATCGCGGCGGCGCCGGGCAGCACCACCATCTCCTGGACGATGATCTCGCCGGTATCGGTCTTGCGTTTCTCGTCTTCGTCGGCGCGCTCGACCTTCGCTGAGCCCTGCTTGCCCGCGTCCTCGTCGGATTTCTCTTCGGCGGCGTGCGGCACCGCCTCCTCGAGCTTCAGTCCGAGCGAGGACATCACGCTGGCGAGAGCGTCGGGCTCGGCCTTGATCAGCAGGATGTCGCCCGACTGCAGTCGCCGGCCAAGGTTGGGGGTGATCACGCGGGTGTCGCCGCGCACCAGTCCGACGACCTGGGCGTCGGCATCGCGCAGCGTGCCCTCGAGCTCGCGCAGGGTCTTGCCCTCGGCATCGCTGCCCGCCTCCACCCGCAGCTCGGTGATATAGGCGCCGAGATCGAAACCGTTATCGTCCGAGCCCTGGCGCGTGGGCACGATGCGCCAGCCGATCAGCACAATGAACAGCACCCCGGTGGCCGCCACCGCGAAGCCCACCGGCGTGTAGTCGAACATCGCGAAGCTGCCCAGCCCGGTCTGGGCACGAAAGCCGGCTACGATCAGGTTGGGCGGCGTGCCGATAAGCGTCGTCATGCCGCCGAGAATTGTCCCGAACGCGAGCGGCATCAGGATCTTGCCCGGCGCCATCTTGTGCTTACCGGCCAGCTGGATCGCCACCGGCATCAGCAGCGCCAGCGCCCCGACGTTGTTCATGAAGGCCGAGAGCACCGCCCCGAGGCCGGTCAGCGCGGCGATCGTGAGCACCGGCCCGCTGGTGGTGGGCAGCGCCGCGCGCGCCAGCGCGTCGACCGCACCGGTGAGCTGCAAGCCCTGGCTGAGCACCAGCACGCAGGCCACCGTGATCACTGCCGGGTGTCCGAAACCGAGGAAGGCGTCGCCGGGCCGGATCAGCCCCGCGAACACGCAGGCCAGCAGCGCCGCCACCGCGACGATGTCGTGGCGCCAGCGGCCCCAGAGGAACAATCCGACCGTCGCCACGAGGATGGCGATGATCGCGATCTGGTCGGGCTTCATCGGGCTACGAAACGTAGTTCGAAATTTCGATCAGGTTGTGGTCGGGATCGCGCACATAGACCGAACGCAGCGGAGCGCAGGCGCCAGTGCGATCGGCCGGTCCTTCCTCGATCGCAACCTGGGCGCTCCCGAGCTCGGCGATCACCTCGGCGAGCGGCGTGCTGGCGATTAAGCACAGGTCGCCCGAGCCCGGTGTCGGCGCGAGAGCCTTGGGCTCGAACTCGTGCCCCGCGAGATGGAGGTTGATCTTCTGTTGACCGAACACCAGCGCGGTCCGGCCGGAGCCGAAGGTCTCGACCCGGAAGCCGAGCACCGCGCCGTAGAAAGCGCAGGTGCGCTCAATGTCGGCCACAGTCAGGACGAGATGATCGAGTCGCTCGATATGCATCTTGGGGGCAGCTCCGCAATGATTGGCGGACCCTGTTTCAGGACCGTTTCATTCACGATGATGCCACAGCTTCTCGCCACTGCGACCGCGGCAAGCGCTCAGGCGCTCGGGGGCGCCGCCAGCCGCCGGCGCAGCAGCCGCATCAGCGCGCCGAGCACCGGCACGTGCTCGTAGAGCTCCTCGGCGGCGTCCCAGTAGTCGCGGTGCAGCAGCACCAGGCCAGTGTCGTCGAAGCGCAGGTGGGTCACGCCGCGAATCACGATCTCACGGCCGCGCAATTGCAGGAAGAAGTCCCAGCCGAGCATCGCCTGGTCGCCCTGGGCGATGGCGGTGGTGATCACGAACCGCGGCGCGGCGACGGTTTCGAACATGTGCGAAAAGATCCGCTCGATCGCCGCGATGCCCTGGACCTCGTTGAACGGATCCTTGAAGCGCGCCTGCGGCGCATAGATGTTCGCCAGGTCGGCGACCGATTCGGCGCTCAGCGTTTGGTAGAACCGCGCCACGCGCTGCGCCGCGGCGGCGACGTCGAGACTGCTCATCGTTTGGCCGTGGTGCGCCTGACCAGCGCGAAGTAGGCCCGCCGCGGCAGCCAGCGCATGGCCCGGAGCAGGCAGGTAAAGCGCTTCGGAAAATGGATCTCGAACTTGCCACGCGCGAATCCGGCGATGATGGCTGCGGCGGCCTCGTCGGCGCTGATCAGCGCCGGCATCCGGAACTTGTTCCGCGCGGTCAGCGGCGTGGCCACGAATCCCGGACTGACCAGGAACACCGAGATGCCACGCGGCTCGAGATCGAGGTAGAGCGACTCGGCGAAATTGATCAGCGCTGCCTTCGATGGCCCGTAAACCGCCGAGCGCGGCAAGCCGCCGTAGCCGGCGACGCTGCCGACGATGGCGATCGCCCCGGCGCCGCGCTCGCAAAACAGCGGCGTCACCGCGCCGACCCCGTTCATCACCCCGATCAGGTTGGTTTCGAGCGTCGCGCGGATTCCGGCGTCGGTCAGCTCCCAGGCCCGCTCGGCGCCATAGGTGCCGGCGTTGAGCACCACCAGGTCGATGGCGCCCCAGCGCGCGACCAGGCTGTCGCGCACCCGGGCGTAATCCGCCGCGCGGGTCACGTCCATCGGCTCGATCAGCGCTCCCGCGCCACAGGCGCTGGCGGCCTCTCCGAGCCGCTCGGCGCTGCGCGCCGAGAGCGCGAGCAGCGCGCCCTGGGCTGCCAGCTGCCGCGCCAGCGCCGCGCCGATCCCGGTCGAGGCCCCGACGATCCAGACGCGCCGCCCGCGCCAGTCGCGCAGCGGCTTGTTGAGCGGCTTGAAGAGGGTCATCGCTATTTCCGCTTGGAGAAGCTCAGCGTGACGTCGCCGAGGTGGACGCCCCACTTGCTCATCGCCGAGCGGTTGAGCATCACGCTATCGTCCATCAGGAACATCCAGTCGTCGAAATCGACCTCGTAGACCTTGCCGTCGACCGGCAGCGCCATCACGTAGCGCCAGCGCAGCGCGTTGCCTGCCGCCTCGCCCTGGGCCACGCCCACGACGTCGTCGGCGCGGCCGGTGTAGCGCCC